>JBEKAD010000530.1:0-4426 GCA_050018435.1 Terriglobia bacterium | reverse complement strand
CGCCCACCAGGGACAAGTCCACATGCACGTTCTTGTTGACCTCGGAAGGGTCAACGTCAAATTGAATCTTCCTGGCACCAGTGGCGAAACCGTTCAAGCGGCCCGTCACCCGGTCATCAAAACGCGCGCCGATGGCCACCAGAAGGTCACAGTTGCAAATCGACATGTTGGTAGCGTAGGAGCCGTGCATGCCCAGCATCCCGAGCGACAGCGGATGGTGGGAAGGGAACGCGCCCAAGCCCATCAAGGTGGTGGTGACCGGGATATGGGTCAACTCCGCCAACTCCCGAAGCTCCTTCCAGGCATTGGAAGCAACCGCGCCGCCCCCCACATAGAGCACTGCGCGGCGGCTTTCCAGGATCATGTCGGCAGCGCGCTCAATGTCGGCATCCACAAACTCGCGCTTGCGCTCGGGCGCGGTGACCCCAAGCGTGGACGGGTAGTTGGGCTCCGCCGTCTCCATGAGCACGTTCTTGGGGAGATCCACCAGCACCGGGCCCGGCCGTCCTGAAACCGCGGACCGGAAAGCCCGATCGATGATGCGGGGAATGTCCGCCGCCTTGCGCACCGCGAATGACTGCTTGGTGGAGGGTAGGCTGATCCCGATGGTGTCCGCTTCCTGAAAACCGTCTTTCCCAATCAGCGCCGCCGGCACCTGGCCCGTCAAGGCGACGACCGGAATGGAGTCCATCATCGCCGAGGTCAAACCGGTGATCAGGTTGGTGGCGCCTGGGCCAGACGTTCCCAGGCAAACCCCGGGCTTGCCGGTAACGCGCGCGTAACCGTCGGCGGCGAAAGCCGCGGCCTGCTCGTGCCGCACCAGCAGGTGGCGAATGCCCGCACTGTAAAGGGCATCGTAAAGGGGAAGGACGGCCCCCCCCGGGAGGCCAAAAAACACATCCACCTTCTGGCGCTTCAGGCTTTCGAGCAGGATCTCGGAACCGGAAAAGCTCTTACCCATAATTTCTCTCTCAATGGCCGACTGGGCAATAGAACCGACCAGTCGGTAGGTAAAAGTACCACGCACGGTTTTCCCCGTCAATCCCTTTTTCGGAGCGGGTGTAGCGCAGACCTCCGGGGTTGAGGTCTGCGGCTCTTGCCTAGCAAAAACTATAAATCTCAACGACAGGGAACTGCCCTCGGATATGGAATCGCGACTCTAAGGAAGAACCGCAGACCTCAAAGGCGGAGGTCTGCGCTACGCTCGCTTTTTAGCGGAGCAACTCTTCCAGTCTGACGGCCTGATCGGTCTTTTCGTCGCGGTATTTGATGATGACCGGGGTGTAGAGGGAAATTCCCAACTCTTTGCCTCGACCCTTGGTGACGGCGCGCGCGCCGGGGACCACCACCGCACCCTCGGGAATCCGCAGTGGGGCGTCCCCCTCGCGGCGATGCACGGTGTCGCGCACCAGGTCGTAGACGGGCGTGGAGCCGGTGATGATGGTCCCGGCGGCGAGCACTGCCCCTTTGCCCACAATCGTGCCCTCGTACACGCCGCAGTTGCCGCCCACCAGCGCGTCGTCCTCGATAATCACGGGCAGCGCGCCAATCGGTTCCAGCACGCCGCCGATTTGCGCCGCGGCGCTAATGTGGACGCGCTTGCCCACCTGCGCGCAGGAACCCACCAGCGCATGCGAGTCGATCATGGTCCCTTCGTCCACGTAAGCGCCCACGTTGATGTACATCGGCGGCATGCAGGTCACGTTCTTCCCGATGTAGCAGCCATCGCGAATCGACGAGCCGCCCGGCACCACGCGGATGTTCTGGCCGTCGGGGAGCTGCTTCAAGGGATAGGTGTGCTTGTCGCGGAACTGGGAATCGATTTCTGTAGGGGCGGTTCGCGAACCGCCCCTACGTCCGCGTGCGGTACCCTGCGAGCGGCGAACTGGCATCTCTACGATGCGCCCAATCCGGAACCCTAGCAGGATGCCTTTCTTCACCCAGCCGTTCACCCGCCAGCCGGAAGGAGAATTCGAGTCGGGCTCCGCCGCACGCACTCGGCCCTCGTTCAAGGCAGCCTTGAATTCGTCAAAGGCGCAGAAATACTCGTCGCCGGGCTGTCCTTCCTGACGAGCAAACAGTTCGGAGATCTTAGCTTCGAGTGGGAGCATAGGCTGGGGGTTCGTTTCTCGCATAAAGACTAAAGCCCAAGCAGCAAACGTAGGCCGTTCTCGACCTCCCGCAGAAGGTGCGACGGTAGTTTGGAAACGCGGCTCGTGAGCCACCTCTTATCAAGCGCCGCAAGCTGTGAAACATTGGCGACCGAGTCCGTGCTCAAACCGGTGTGCTGGCTTCGGCATAGAACGTTGCCGGGAGCAGCCGCCCGTTCTAAATTAGAAGTGAACGCCACAGCCACGACCGTTCCAATTCCGCTTTGGTTGAAGGGGTCGGTTTGCACAACCAGGACGGGACGCCGGTAGCCAGGTTCCGACTCGGTCGGTGGAGGTATGTTCGCCCACCAGATATCACCTCGCTCGATCACCACTTCTCCTCGGCCAGAAGGTGGAAAGCGGCGGTTGCCAAGTCCGGATCGAGTTCGGAGCTTCCGGTTCCGTAGACGGCGTTCAACGCCTCTGTCACTCCCTTGGCCTGCTGCGTTTTAAGATAGGACTCGACGGCTTGAGCATAAAAGCGGCTGCGCGAAACCTTTTGGCGCTTCGCGGCCCGCTCCGCCGCGCGGAAAATGCGATCGGGAATGGAGATTGCGGTTTTCATGGTTTGAGTATAACCTAGGTTATACCTTGGGGCAATTCGAATAACGGGCAAACAAGCCAAGGCAACTCGGAATCGGATCACCCGCAAATGCGAGAGTAATTTCCGGTGTGTTCAGCCACACCGGCCGGCGATAACCGGGTTCGGAGCCCGCCGGCTCCGGCAGGGATGCCCACCAAATCTCCCCGCGCCGAATCACCACTCTTCCCTGCCCAGCGCCATCGCCTGCAATTGGGCAATCACGGGATCAAGTTCCGATGACTCCGTACTGTAGACTTCATCCAGTGCTTCCTTAATTCCTTTTGACCTTTGGCGCTGGATGTAATCTTCCAAGGCTCTTGCATAGAGCTGGCTGCGCGGTATGCGGAGCCGTTTGGTGAGCCGTTCTGCCTCTTTGAAGAGAGGGTCGGGAATGGAGATTGCTGTTTTCATGCTTGGAGTATAACCGAGGTCATACCGAAACGCAATTCGTGGATATCATTCGTCAAAAGCGCGGAAACACTCATCGCGAAAGTAGAGTCCCGTAATTTGCGTTTGAAATTCCAATGGGGGTGTCTCGCAAAACTGGAGGCCCTAATATTCTCTGCCGCAATCATCAAATGTTATATGTTCGCCCACCAAATCTCCCCTCGCTGGATCACCACTTCTCCTCGGCCAGAAGGTGGTCAGCGGCGGTGGCCAAGTCCGGATCGAGTTCGGAGCTTCCGGTTCCCTAGCTTTTCCCTGCCCATAGGGAACGAGCCGCGGACCTACAAAACAGGTCCGCGCTACGCCGGCTCGCTGATGGCTCCTACCAAGTAAGATGGCCGGGGACCCGCCGAGGCGCCCGAGTCGGCCAACGCCTGTCCAAACTAGGCGAGGCGAGAGCCCCGGAAGCGAAGGGCTCTCCTTGCTCCTCGAAACGAAGGGCCTTCCTTACTCCTCCTTCTTTCCATTCGTATCGTAAACCTCGACCGTCCCATACTTCTTCAGCACGTCACGGATGGTCTGCTTCTGGTCGTTGCCGGGCTGTTTGGGGTCACCGACGCACACGATTTGCAGGTGGTCAACGTCTACGTACTTCCGGGCTGCCGTCTGGACAGCGTCCGCGGTGGTGTGGGCGACTTCCACCGGGTAGCGGTCCCAATAATCCACGGGCAATCCGTAGTCCTGAACCAGGATCCAGCGATACAAAAGTTCCTGGGGCTGCTCCAGGGACAGCGCAAAGCTTGCGACGATGGCATGCCGCGCCTCATTCAGTTCGGGCTCCGGAACCTTTTCGTCCCGGATGCGTTTAAACTCTGCCAACAACTGTTCCATTGAGCCATCGGTCACGGCGTTACGAACTTCCGTGTTGGCCCTCCACGCTTCGCGATATTTGTCATCACCCACGCCGCTATAAGCTCCATAGGTATAGCCGTGGACCTCGCGGAGGTTCAGAAACAGGCGCGACTGTGGGCCATCGCCGAGTACCCGGTTCATCACATAAAGCGCGATGTAATCCTTGTCCGTGCGCCGCGCCCCGTAGTCCCCGGCCACGATGTTTGCCTGCACGGAGTCAGGTCGGTCCACAAGATAAATTTTGGCGGGTGCGGGCGGTGGTAGGTGGCTCCAATCCGCCTTGGGCGCCGGTTGGCCCTTCCATTCGCCGAAACTTTTCCGGCTGAGCTATATGAACTGGTCGGCTTTGACGTCGCCCACTACGGCGAGAAGGGCGTTGCTGGGAACGTGGTAA
>JBEKAD010000529.1:0-4438 GCA_050018435.1 Terriglobia bacterium | reverse complement strand
AATCGACTTGTCAGCAACTACCGGGTAGCCTTTCTTGCTGGAGTAGGTTTTCCCTGCTTCCGCCCCCACCGCCACGGTTTCCGCTCCCTCCTCCCGAAAACGCAGAAGTGGATACCAAATTTCCATTTCCTGGTAAAGATCCGCCGCCAAAACGGCAATCCGTTTGCCTTCGAGGTCCATCGCGCCCTCCCTCAACAATATTTTGGCGCCTATAGTACCACAGACTAATGATGTCGTTCCCCTTCGGGGAGCGAGGCGGGGGCCTGTCCGCTTCAAAACGAGTTGCTGCCCGCCTTTGGGTAGTGTCCTAAATCTGTGTTGATTTCTGTTGGCGGCCTCGGGAGAGTGGGCCGCGTGCATCAACACGCCGCCAGCGTGCCCCCCCCCAACGGCCTAGGGGGAAATGTTATGCAGGCTCTCGCACAATATGTGAAGTAGCCTGCAGTTCGGTCTTTATGTCGGTATTAAGTACTTCCATTACAAATTACTAACTACTTTAAGAATGTTCAACTTAGAGCTGTCCCCGCTCGGTTGGCTGACCTTACGATTTGGTGAGCGAAATGCCGGGTAAGCGTTGGTAGTGTGCGCACGCCGCTCCCGAAAGGGGGTTGGCTCCCCCTCCTGGGTGACGGCGCTTTCAGAGTCAAGGGAGGTAAGTATGCGCCGGGTTCTTTGCTTCTTTGTGGTGACCCTGATAGCTGTATTTCCAATTGCAAGGGGAGACAGTGTTGGCTTCGTAGCCACGCCGAGCTCGGGGTCGGGTTTCAGTTTTACGGTCCTTCCTTTCCCTTTTGAGCCCCTAGCGATCAACAATAGCGGACAGATCGTCGGCAGCCCAGCCTTTATATACAGCGGGGGCGTAACAACCACCTTTAACGGCCAAGCCAACGACATCAACGATACCGGCGTAATTGCCGGAGTGTTCTGCGGTACGTCATGTACTAGCGGCAGTTTCCTCGCAGATGGGACCGTCGTCACTCCCATTAATGTCCCGGGCTCGGTAGGCGGAACCGCCTTTGATGTCGAGGGAATCAACAATGCCGGACTGATAGTCGGAGCCTTCACCACGGACACCAATGGCATCTACGCAACCCATGGGTACGTGGAGGACGGTGGCATCTACAGCACACTGGACGTGCCTGGGTCAGATTACACCGTCCCCTATAAAATCAATGACGCTGGACAGATCGTAGGTTATTTCGTCGACTTGGCTGGGACTCATGGTTTCTTGGACAATGGGGGGGCCTTTACGACCCTCAACGTACCCGGATCAACTAGAACTACGGCTCTCAAGATCAATGACCACGGCCAAATCATAGGTTATTTCGACGATTCTTCGGGCGAGCACGGCTTTCTTTATAATGGGGGCCTATTTACGACCGTTGACTTTCCCAGTGCGCCCAATATGATTGTCTCCGGGACGTTCCTCACCGGGATCAACGACAATGGCCAGATCGTGGGCGTTGTGGATTTTACGCGCATTCCGGAGCCCTGTACTTTGACGTTGCTAGTATTCGGCTTACTCGGCCTGGTAGGCACGACAGGCACGAAGCGGCACAGATGATCCCGTCGCAGCCCAGCGCTGGTATCCTGCTTCAACTCTAATTCCCTACTTCACTGCCGCTTTTTAAGACCCGCTAGCGAGACTGTCTCAAGTGATTTTAGGCATCGCGAAATTCTATCTTGGGTCTACGTGGTCTATCATGTTGTGGCCACTTAGGAAACGTCGCCATAGGACTATCTTTCCCGATCAACACACATTTAGGACACTACCCGCCTTTGCAATATCTTGGCCGCGATGCGCGCTTGTGCCATAATGCCCGGTTTCATGCCGGCCCCGATGTGCGGCCCAATTTGTTCAAGGGAGTAACCATGCATCAAATCCTTCGCCCTGTTCTTTTGTCCTGCCTGTTTGCTTCGCTGGCGTTCTCGCAAGCCGCCTTGCAGAATCCTACGGTCGTGGCTCTAAAGGCCGCGCACCTGGTTGACGTCCGCGCGGGCCGCGTCCTTGACGCCACGACCGTCCTTATTTCCAGCGGCCGCATCGAAAAGGTCGGCCCAACTTCCGATGTCGCGATTCCTTCCGGCTCGACGCTGATCGACCTCGGATCTGCCACCTTGCTGCCCGGCCTCATCGATTGCCACACGCACCTGACCAGCGATCCTCACAACGCCGGGTATCAGGGCTTGGGCATCTCCATTCCCCGTAAAACCTTGACGGGCGCAAAGAACGCTCGCACCACCCTCAACGCCGGATTCACCACGGTCCGCAACGTGGGCGCCCCCGGCTATTCGGATGTGGCGCTGCGTGACGCTATCAACGCCGGGGATGTGCCCGGCCCGCGCATGTTGGTCTCCGGGCCGGCCCTGGGCATTACCGGTGGCCATTGCGACGAAAATCTTTTGGCGCCCGAATTCAACTACCATGCCGAGGGGGTTGCGGACGGCATTCCTGCCGTCATGGCCAGGGTGCGTGAAACGGTCAAGTATGGCGCCGACGTTATCAAATTCTGCGCCAGCGGCGGGGTGTTCTCCAAAGGTGATCTGCCCGGCGCCGAGCAGTACAGCCCGGCGGAAATGGCCGCGCTGATTACGGAAGCCCATCGCCTGGGCCGCAAGGTGGCTGCCCACGCGCACGGCACGCAGGCCATCATCGACGCCACGAACGCCGGCGTCGATTCCATCGAACATGGCAGCTTGATTGATGACGCGGGTATCGCCGCCATGAAGGCGCATGGGACCTACCTGGTCGCGGACATCTACAACGATGACTTCATTCTCGGTGAGGGAAAAGCCTATGGCTTCACCGACGAAATGCTGGCCAAGGAGCGCATGGTCGGGCGCGAACAGCGCGAAGGCTTTCGCCGAGCCGCCCAAGCCGGCGTAAAGATCGCTTTCGGAACCGACGCTGGCGTCTACCCCCACGGTTGGAACGCCCGGCAGTTCGCCAAGATGGTCCAGTTCGGACTTACCCCCATGCAAGCCATCCAGGCCGCCACCCTGAACGCCGCGGACTTGATCGGTTGGACAGACCGCGCGGGCACGATTGAGCCCGGCAAGTTCGCTGACCTGATCGCCGTCTCCGGCGACCCCACCGCAGATGTCAGCATCCTCGAACATGTGCAATTCGTGATGAAAGGCGGTCAGGTGGTGAAGAACGAGCTCTTCACTGGTCGATGATCTTGTAGGAAAGGTAGGGCGAGGGAGCCTCAAGCTGCGCCGCGCTCGTAAAGACCTTCCTAAGAAGGCTCCTGGACCACCGGGTGCGGCGGCAGTATTCGAGGTAGGATTCGTGCCGCCACTCGAATCCTGGCTTGGAGAGGTCCTGGGGACTGAGATACACCACAACCTCGGGAGCGAGGGCCGCGCGCGTGGTCTTCTTTTGGTAGGTCACGTCCTCATAATTGGCGAGCAGGCGAATTCCCTTCTCCCGGCACGTCTGCTCGATGCCGCCAAGAATCTGGTTGTACCTCGCCACATGGGGCGCTATATCCTTTTCCGTGCATTCGGTATTCCCCAAATCGACGATGGGGCGAACCTGCAAGGTGCGGAGCGTGTACTTTCCGTACACATCGAAAAAACCGGCCAGTTCCTCCAGGTTTTGCGCGTTGACGGTGTAGTTCAGGCGCAATTGCGGGCGCGTGGCGCCCCGGCGCTTCTTGATGGCTTCGAGTTGGTCGAGCACCTCAAGGAACTTGTCGAAGGAGGCCCTGCGCATCATACGCTCGTAAGTCTCTCGCGCGACGCCGTGCGTGGAAAGCGTCAGCTCGTCAAGCCCCAGGTCCACCAGTTTTTCGAGATGCTCCGGCGCGAGCAACTGGCCGTTAGTGACCATGCCTACCATCGGCACTTTGTACTTCTTGCCTAGCGCGACGATATCCACGAAACCTCTATAGGTGGTGGGCTCGGTCCCGCAGCCGACGTACAATTGCACGGCCCAGGGGAAAAAGACCTCGGCAATGCGCTCGATCTCGGCGGGGCTGAAGCGGCCGGTATTTTCCTTGGTAAAACTCGGGTCGCTGAAGTAGCACATCTGGCAGCGCAGATTGCACGACATCACGGGATCGAAGCGCAACCACAGGTGCCGTTGGCGAAGCCAGTACAGGCCCAGCAGCCCCGCGAATTTGACGCGATGGCTGCGTACCACCCGGTTGAGCTTCAGGAGTTGGTAGAAACGATCCGCCTGCATAGGTTCTACACCGTGAGGACGAGGCCGCGACTCGGCGTAACCCTTCCCGGCTCCCCCCGCTGCCCCCTAATATGTACTATACGTCCTGCGGCGCAAGGGCGCAAATGTCGCCACCAGCAGCGTCATTCCCCGACGCATCTTCCTTTTTGTTATAGGCGGGTTTTTTTGTCGAACTGCTTGGCATGACGGCAGTTAGTCGTTCGGTCGTGTGTGGGTCTCCTGACTACATGGCCGGCAGGGTGACGCCGA
>JBEKAD010000528.1:0-4939 GCA_050018435.1 Terriglobia bacterium | reverse complement strand
CTGGCTTGCGAAATTCTCGAAACTGCGCGTTGACCACGCCCGCGGCGAGCATTGGCGCCAATGCCGGGTCGGAAGACCTTCCTTTAACAAATTGGACCGATGTCTTGCCATATAGCCATCATTTGCCAATATTGGCAAATGTGACAATTTAGGCAAATATGCCTATAAGTATAACTTTGCCAAATTTGGCAAAAACATGCTATTATGGCGTTATGACGGAGCGTGAGATCCTACAAGCCCTCAAGAACAATGAGCCCTTCAAGGGCCTTCCCAACGTCCGTGTCGCCAACGTCGTCCTACAGCCGGGGGGAACCCCATCGAAGTTTGATGCCAAGTTCGACCTGCAATTCGGCGGAACCAGCGTGGAAGTGTACGCGGAGATCAAGAATACCTGCACCCCGAAACAAGTTGAACAAATCGGGCCCTGGCTTTCCCGATTGAAGGCCGCGCAGAAAGGTGTCGCCTTTGCCTTGGTGTGCCCTGGAATCTCGCCACAATCGCAGCGGCTCTGTTTCGAGAGCAACGTGGATTTCATCGATCTCGCGGGCAACGTCTCCATCAATGTGCCCGGCAAACTGCTCCTTCAACGGGTCGGCATGGAACCGCGCAAAGAGAGCAGCCCTTCCTTCTACCGGAACCCTTTTTCAGGAAAGTCCTCTCGCATTGTTAGGGTGTTATTGGAGAAACCAAGGGCGTTATTGCAGAAACCAAGGGAGTGGACACTCAGTGAGATCGTTAAAGAGCTGGCAACGCAAAGCCAAGAGACCCAATATGCCGGTGTGTCCTTTCAGGTCAGCTTCGCGCTCGCGTCCAGAGTGCTACGAAGTCTCGAAGAAGAACTGCTGGTCATGCGGAGGAACTCGTCGATCTTGGTGCCGGAGCCACAACGCCTGCTTTCCAAGTGGGCACAGGAATACAAGGATCACTACAGACGGTATCTGCGCCGGTCATTCACAGTTCCCAATCCCTTCGGCGCTCATTTGGAAACAGTCCAGCATGATCTCGATACAGTGCACAACCTGAAAGATTGTTACGCCTTCACCGGCGCCGCCGCTTCAAGCCTGGCAGCGCCTTTCGTGGATGTTGACACGATAGACCTTTATGTATCGGACGAGGCCAGGGGGGAGAACTTGCGAAAATCTGTTTCCCCAAAAACAAGCGTCGGCCCCGAGCTTCGGGTGATTTACCCATTCGACGCTGGCGTTTTCCTGTATTCGCACCGCACAGGCAGGATCCCCGTTGTTTCATACATCCAAACCTATCTCGACTTATTCGCGCGGGGCGGACGCGATTTGAAACAGGCCGATCATCTACTCCAGAGCCGAATTGAGCCCATGTGGAGGCGCGAGTGATCCCGGAGCCGCAGCGGACATATCTCCTGGAACTGCTCACGGCTCTGGGGCCTGCGGCTGAGGGATTGGTCCTCGTGGGGGGCCACGCACTGAGGTTCATGGTTACGCGCCCGCGGGCCACCCGTGATTTCGATTTCGTTCTGGATGTCGCCTACCTACGACGGTGCAGCACTTCGCTGCCCTCTGTCCTCGCGTCGCTCGGCTATGTGGCCGCAGAGAACGCCCGGAACTTTCAGTTCGAGAAGACCATTCCGAATTCACTGGAAGTCATGAGGATCGAGTTTATGGCGCCCGCCGAGTTCGGGAGGAAAGACGGAATTCGAGTCGATGTGCAAGAGGGTGTCCACGGCCGGGCCTGTCTCGGCGGGTCAATTGTTGTGGTTGAGACGGACGAGCATGAACTGGTGGGTTCCCTGCCAAACGGGAACCCGGCCCAGGCAAGAATTCGCGTTACGCGTCCCCACGCCTTAGTCCTGCTAAAGCTGCTGGCCATGGATGACCGGTACCATAATGTGCGTGGTCACGCTCACGCTGTATACGACCGGCAAGAGGCCAGGACACACGCCAGTGACATCGTGGCGGTTATGAGAGCCCAAGAAAATCTCGCCGAGTTTAGGAACCGTTTTGCCAACCAGTTCAGCCAAGATGCGGAGTTGAAGGAAAGGACCTATCAGATTATCCGCGATTATTTCGGAGATGAATCTCAACCCGGCCTCATTCTCTATGGGGAGTCGTTAAGCGCAAATCTGTCTTCCGGAGAAACAGTCAGAGATTTGGGAAGTGAACTGCGCCGTGCTCGGAGGCTTGTTTCCAGCTTGCTTGCGGGGTAGAAAAGAGCCATCAGAAATTCAATCAAGGTTTTGAGCGCCAGCCGGTTCGCGGGCTGGCGCAGACCTGTTTTGTAGGTCTGCGGGTCGTTCCCTATTGACAGCGAAAAGCCGCGGACCTACCAAACAGGTCCGCGCTACGCTTGCTTCCGCGCGCCACATATTCCGCGCTAACGCGCTGCGCCGCTTGGCGAAAGCGCCGCGCCACAGTTGGGGCAACTCGGTTCGGTTCGCCTGACCATCGCGCCGCAAGAAGGACAACGAACCTGCGCCCTCTCGATCACCCATCCCACAAAGAACAGCCCCGCGCCGAGGGCGGTAAACATCAGCCCCACCCCGCCGAAGATCAACGGCGCCAGAAAGAATCCAAACGTGAAGCTGGCGTCAAAGCGAATGTCATTTGGGTTAGCGGGGTTGTAATGGATCGGGTGATGCGTCCCGGGAGCGTAGGTATCTACTTTGTGCGCCATCTCCGCATAGTTCGACGTGGAATAGTCTGAACCGGCGGGCGTGGTGTACTGTTTGCCGCCGACTGCGTACCGGAAGTCGATTTGCGCCTGATATACCGTGGTGGGAGTGTTATTCTTGCCAAACGTCTCCTGACGGTGACTAAGCTCGCTTCGGGCCACCTCGGCATCGACGGTCGGCCACTTTTTCAGGATGGTGTATTGGCGGCTGGCGGTGAACCACGCCCCGGCGAGAAAACCAAGGCCGATAAGGAGGGGTATCACGCCGAATAGCTTGAGAATTACAGATACGACTCTGAGCGCTTGGGGATTGTTGGCAGCCATCTTTGCCTCCCGCGCGAACCACGTGCATGGGAATGGATCAACGCGCTGATACTAACACGGGGGCCTGCCAACGACAACCTGCGAGCCAGAGCGGGGTGACTACAGTCTGCGCTGTTCTAAACGCGGGTGGCGCATACATTGGTCTGCCATCCGTGAGGGGATGAACGCGCGTATCTCAAAGACAATTTGCCCCGATGCAAAAACCCATCTTTGCGTTACAATTGTGCTTCCCAAGGAGGGGACAAACGACCATGGCTGAGATTAACGACCTGAAGATGATCGGCCCGCAGAAGCGGTTACGAGGGGCATTACCGAAGATCGGGATTCGCCCGGCGATTGACGGACGCCGCAAGGGCGTGCGCGAATCACTCGAAAAGCAAACGATGGGCATGGCGATAGCCGCCGCGCATTTTCTGGAGAAGAACCTGCGTCATCCCAACGGGCTGCCGGTGGAATGCGTGGTGGCGGACACCTGTATTGGGGGTGTGGCGGAGGCGGCCGATTGCGCCGACAAGTTTGCCCACGCGGGTGTGGGAGTGTCGCTGACGGTGTCGCCTTGTTGGTGCTATGGGTCAGAGACGATGGACATGGACCCCATGATTCCCAAGGCGGTTTGGGGCTTTAATGGCACCGAGCGCCCGGGCGCGGTCTATCTGGCCGCCGTGCTGGCCGGACACAACCAGAAAGGGTTGCCGGCCTTCAGCATTTACGGGCAGGACGTTCAGGATTCCACCGACACCTCGATTCCCGCCGACGTGCAGGAGAAGCTGCGGCAATTCGCCAAAGCGGGCCTGGCGGTGGCGGAGATGCGGGGCAAGTCCTATCTGTCTTTGGGCTCCGTCTCCATGGGCATTGCCGGTTCGATGGTCAATGCGGATTTCTTCCAGAACTACCTGGGCATGCGCAACGAGTACGTGGACATGTCGGAGTTCGTCCGGCGCATCGACGAGAAGATTTACGACGCGGCGGAGTTCGATCGCGCTATGGCTTGGGTGAAGGCCCATTGTCCCGAGGGTAAGGACTGGAATGCTCCCGACCTTCGGAAATCCCGCAAGAAGAAAGATGCCGACTGGGTGACGTCGGTGAAGATGGCGATCATCGCGCGTGACCTGATGGTGGGCAATCCGCGCCTGGCGGAACAGGGTTACGGCGAAGAGGCCATGGGCCACAACGCCATCGTGGCGGGCTTTCAGGGGCAGCGCCAGTGGACCGATCATTTCCCCAACGGCGACTTCATGGAAGCCATCCTGAACTCATCCTTTGACTGGAACGGCATCCGCGAGGCTTTTGTCTTTGCCACGGAAAACGATTCCCTCAACGGGGCCACCATGCTGTTCGGGCACCTGCTCACCGACACCGCGCAGATTTTCTCCGACGTGCGCACTTACTGGAGCCCGGCGGCGGTGAAGCGCGTGACCGGCCACAATCTGACCGGCAAGGCGAGCGGAGGCATTCGACGGCAAATCCGTTATGAAGCCCTTCTGGGAAGTTACTCCGGAGGATGTGGGGGCTTGCCTGGAGGCCACGCAGTGGGCTCCAGCGTCGCTGGAATACTTCCGGGGTGGCGGCTATTCCTCGCAATTCCTCACCGCTTCCGAATTTCCGGTGACCATGGCGCGCATCAACTGGACCATGGGCCAGGGGCCGGTGCTGCAACTCGCCGAAGGTTACACGGTGTCTCTGCCGCCGGAAGTGAACAAAGTCCTGGATGAGCGGACCAATCCCACCTGGCCTACCACCTGGTTTGCGCCGCTTCTCACCGGCAAGGGACCCTTCCGCGACGTTTACTCGGTTATGAACAACTGGGGCGCCAATCACGGGGCCATCTGTTACGGGCACGTCGGCGATAGGCTGATCAGCCTTGCGTCCATGCTGCGCATTCCCGTGTGCATGCATAACGTGGACGAAGAAAGAATCTTCCGGCCCAGCGCGTGGACCCAGTTCGGGACCCACGATCCGGAAGGCGCCG
>JBEKAD010000527.1:0-4470 GCA_050018435.1 Terriglobia bacterium | reverse complement strand
GGAGGAACGCGGCAGCAGGCTGCCGCACTCCAAAGCTTCGCACGCTCGCACATGCGGTACGCGTAATACCCGCCAATTCCCTTCCCCGGCCCGGCGTCTGCAATCATCGACCGCCCCGTTTCACAGTTGCAAGATTGCAATATCTTATTCTCATGGCAAGAATTCCTGACCGCACCGCATTTCACTTTTGCCTTTTGACTTTTGCCTTTTGACTTTCTTTTTCCTTGCTATGGCCTTGCACTATTGAGGTTTGCCTTTTCTATCGAATCCTTCCTGGGATAAACCTCGACCAGTGTTTTGTTCTCCGGCACAAAATATTTCCCGGCCACGCGTCGGATGTCCTGCGGCGTGACGAAAAGAAAGCGTTGCAGTTCCGTGTTGACCAATTCCGGATCCTTCAAAACCACGGCCGCGTATCCCAACTCCTCCGCCCGGCTCTGAGCGGTTTGCCGGCTGAGGATGAAATCACGCAGGATTTGATTCTTGGCCTTCTCCAGATCGGCATCGGAAACAAGTTCGGTTTTGAGCCGCGCGAGCTCGGCTTCCACTTGCGCCTCGCCCTCAGCGGGAGAATGCCCCCCGTTCATGACCGCAAAGACGAAAAACAGGTTGGGGTCCTCGGTAAAGTTTCCGCTGCTCTGCGCTTGCACGGCGATCTGCTGGTCATAGATCAGCCGCGTGTAAATCCTTGAGCTCTCGCCGTCCGACAGAATTTTGGAAGCCAGGCGCAGCGGGTAGGCGTCCGGAGTGCCGTCGGCGGGCATGTGGTAGCCCTCGACGAATGCCGGCAGCGCCACGTCCAAATTCATCTTCACCACGCGCTCGGCCGGTTGCGCAGGCTCCTGAGGAATAGCGTTCGGGCTCCGTGCATTCCCCGCTTTGACCGGTCCTAAATACTTCTGCACATCGACGGCGGCTTGGCGCCAGTCCACGTCGCCCACAATCAGCAGCGTGGCATTGCTGGGAACGTAGTAGGTATCATAGAACTCCTGAATGTCCTGGATGCTGGCGTGGTTCAAGTCCTCCATGCTGCCAATCGTCATGTGCCGGTAAGGATGAACGGTGTAGGCATGGTCGTAAAGCGTTTCCACCACCGTGCCGTAAGGAGGATTGTCAAAGCGCAGGCGGCGCTCCTCCTCCACCACCTGCCGTTCGTTGTTGAAGACCTTGTCGTTGATCGCCAAATTGCGCATTCGATCCGCTTCCAACCACAGGACCACGGGCAGCATGTTGCTGGGCACCGTTTCCCAAAAGACCGTGGTGTCCTCGGTGGTGTAAGCATTGTCGGTCCCGCCGGAACGAATGATGTAGTCGGAGAATTCGTTGGAGCCGAGGTTCTTCGTCCCGTCGAACATCAGGTGCTCGAACAGGTGCGCGAACCCGGTCCTGCCGGGAACCTCGTTCTTCGAGCCGACGTGATACCAAACCTGCACGTCGATAACCGGCGCGTCGTGGGTCTCCACAATCAGCGCGCGCAGACCGTTATCGAGTTTCACTTCGTGGATTTCGGTGTGAGGAAGCGAAGAAGCCGCGGCAGGTTCGAGAACCAGCCCGAGTACACAGGCCGTCAACGCGAGACACATGACGGCGCACCGGCGAAATGGAAAATGAGATGTCATCGCGCTTCAGTCCTGAACCCCAGGGGCGAATGGCCTTCGAGCGACATCAAACCAAGGGATGATTCTAGCACAGCGAGGCGGAAGATCGGGTCATCGGCTCATCGGTTCATCGGGCCATCGGGTGATTTAGCGATTGGCGAATGAGTGAGGGGGAGATCGGACCCTCTGTCACATAAAATAGGTGAAACAACCTTGCCTCCGTGGTATAAGTGAATCGTGGTTCGTGAGAAACCTCGGTTTTTGTTGCGGCCCGAGGAGCGTGCTTTTGGCCACGAGCCTTCGGTCATAACCCCGGGCGCGAGCGCGGGGGTAGCCCTCATAAGAGATAGGCAGTTAGATTCCTGAAGGAGGTTGTCGACCCGATGAAGAAGTTACTCAGCATACTGTTTGCGTTCGCGATCATCTTCTCGCTGGCCACGCCCGTGCTCGCTCAGCCTGACGATGCGGCGAAAGGCCAAGTCATGGAGAAGCTCGCGAAGAAGAAGAAACACCATAAGAAGAAACCCAAGCACATCCTGGCGGCCGAGGGCAAAGGATCGGTGGAAGGTGTCAAGACCACCAGCATAAGAAGCAACAGGCCGCAAGCGTAGCGCGGACCTGTTGGCCAGGTCCTCGGCTTGGTGTTGTCAATCGGGGGCGAACCGTCGGCCTTCAAGCGTAGAGGAGGAGAGGAGGCGATGCAGAGCACGACCCTCTCTCCTCCTCTACGTCGTTAGGTCGGCGGCTTTTTGTGGTCAATACGGGATTGTCCTCCCTGCGCTCGGAGGCCTTAAACCAGCCCCATCTGCGTATCAGTTTGGTTTTTGGCTCGTCGGGATCACCGTGGGTGGTGGCGTGGTCGTCTTTAACATGCCAATCGCCTGTGCCAATGCTAGTGTATTCTTCGCCGCGCCTCGCCAATGAAAGCGGCAGTTCTCAAAATTTGAGTTAACCCACTCGAAGTCCCCGCCGGAGTAATAAAGGTCGCAATCGGTGAGCTTGCAGTTCATAAATACCACGTCGTCCAAATGGAAGCTTTTCCCCTGAAAATTCTCATTCCTAAACGTCTCCATCTTCATCTCCTTTTAGTTCAGGCTTTTTGTAGAGGCCGGGGTTAGCCGGGCAGCTTTTTGTAACAACCGGGTTTAGCCGGGTACCACAAGAGAACAAAACCTGCCGCCCTGAAGGGCGCCTCGACGTAATCCATCCTACAACGCGCCGTTCGGGCTTGTCGCAGCGGCCGGCTTCGACCGGCCATCTATGGGTTTTGGCCGAAACGGTGACGCAAAGTCCCGTAAAGGGCGCGAAGTTGGGTTCGTTGCAAGGCGTCCTTGGCGCCAAATCCCGGCCCCGGGTCCTCCCACGAAAAAGGAATCACATAGGAACGGAGCGATTCGGCAAATCGCTGGACGTCGCGCCAGGAGGCGCCCAGGGCAGCGCTATCGCCCTGGCGGTCGGCCTCGTAAATCCGCGCCATGGCCTCGTAGAACCGGAAGGAATCGTCACCGTAGCGGAACTGGCGCGCGTCTTCTTCCAGGCGCAGGCGTATGGGCAACGGCACATCCATCTTCAGCGCCAAATCGAGCGCCCCTCCTGCTTTGGCCAAGAGCGCCAGAGATTCCTGCGGACCGATAGCCTCACCACCATCGGGTTGCAAATGCTTCCAGCGGAAGAGCGGCTTGCTGGGCCGTTCGCCATCCCAGTGCAACAATACGACGTTGACGCTGGTGTGCAACCAGCTCCGCCAGGCGGTGATGTTGGCATAAGCCGACTCGAGGTTGTTGTAGAACTCATGCATGGGCGCGGCGGCGGGGCCGTAAAAGCGGCGGAGATACTCGTCACGAATCTTCTCGACCGGCGCGTGAGAGTTCCAGCACAGGCGCGCATAGAGGATCTGCGTTAATGTCCGTGGCCCCCAGAGGGACATGGGAAGGGCCATGTAGGAAACACCTTTTACCCCGATGCGATGGTAAAACTCGAAATCGGGGCCCAGAGTGCGGGAAAACTGTAGTGGAAGGTCTTCGAACTTCGAGACGTTGTAATACTCCATGATGGTGAGCGGAAACCGGTCCGTGATGCGGCCCCAATCCGTCATGCTGCGCGCATAGTGCTCATTCAACTCAGTACACCGGGGGTCGGCAAGCGTGTGGGCATAGCAGCGGTTGATGGGCGCGTAGGACACAAAGTTTTCGCCCTCAGCAAGCTCCGCAGGCAGCGGACGGGACGGTGCTTCGAGCGACGGTGTCCCCTCATAAGCATTCAAATCCAGGCCCGTATCGTGCTTCAACTCTCCGCTCGCCTGGGCCTGTTGCACGGCGCGCCGGACTGCTGCGAGCAAATGCATGTAGCGGTCCGCATCGTTTCCCAGCGCCTGACAGCGTCTGCACTGGCACCACCCGGCCCAGGTATCAAAGACATAGATGTTCTGGATGTCGGTCCATTGCCAATCGGTCTTCAGGTGTTGAACGATGGCACTTGAGGCGATTTTGACCGCGGCGTCGTTCGAAACACAGAACTGGTAGCGGGAGGCGTTCTTGCGCTCGCGCTTGCCGTCGACTTCGGCGAACCATTCGGGGTGTTCCTCGTAGAGCGTTTTGCCGGTGGGCAGGGGCCTGTCGGGATCGAGAATCCCCTCCATGATGTGGCCGCCGGTCATGAGGCGGAAGCCCAGCTTCTTCATGAAGGCATAGCAATCGGGCTTGTAGGCCCACAAATTCAGCCGGTTGCGCACCATCCACAGAAACATTTGCCGGGACTCCATGCTGGTGGGATAGGCATGAAAGCCTCGAAAGAACGGAAAATCCGGGGTTTCATGGATGTTCCAGCCATCAAGTCGAAGGTCTGGAGTTTTCTCAGGAGGAATTTCCCCGGC
>JBEKAD010000526.1:0-4470 GCA_050018435.1 Terriglobia bacterium | reverse complement strand
CGCACGGTCCTGCTCATCGCACGCTGGAGCAGACGGTTGCTTCTTAGCCTCTGCGCTCTGGACTCGCTTCGGGTGAGGCTTGGGGGGGGTACTGTCCGGCAATGTGCCGTTCTACAAGCCGACGGAGATGAGCCGTCGTCTCGGACGAGTCGCTTCGGGAAATCGCAGACCCCACAGAAAAGGGGTCTGCGCCATCCCGCCTTTTCGCATCGCCCAAGGTTGGGAGTAGGTGTAACGCGGACCTGTTTTGTAGGTCCGTGGCTCTTCCCCTCTTGGCAACGAAAAGCCGCGGACCTGCGAGACAGGTCCGCGCTACACTTGCTTCTCATTTTGCTGCGATAGCGCAAGGTTTGTAGGTAGAGTCCGGGAAGGAAATCTGGGATAATCTCTGCTTCCCAAGTCGATTGGTTCGTGGTATCCATGGGCCTCAAGAGAATGCACTGCTCAACTTTGGAGAGTCTATGCGTCGCCTATTGCTAGCAAGCCTTTCCGTGCTTTTCGCGTCCGTCCTGACATTCGCGGCGGAATCCGGGCCGTTGCTCCTGCAAAGCCCTACACTCAGCAAGACCCAGATCGCTTTCGCCTTCGGCGGAGGCATCTGGATTGTCAATCGGGCGGGCGGCGACGCCCAGCGTCTGGTGACCGGCACCGGAATCCTGAGCCATCCCATCTTCTCGCCGGATGGAAGCATGGTCGCCTATACGGGCAATTACGATGGGAACGATGACGTCTACATAGTCGCCGCCACCGGCGGTGAACCGCGCCGCCTCACTTATCATCCCGGCTCCGATGTGGCCGTAGGTTGGACGAACGACAGCCGGAGCATCCTGTTCCGCACCACGCGCAGCAGCTATTCGCGTTTTGAAAGACTCTACACCGTGCCTGCCACCGGAGGTTTTCCCACCCCGCTCCCGTTACCCATGGGGGTGGAAGGCTCGTACTCTCCGGACGGAACTCACCTTGCTTACGTGCCGCAGTGGAATCGGCGCCTCGGCGCCGTCGATGCCTACGTGGCCATCAAGCACTATCGCGGCGGGCATGCCGCGCCCATCTGGATCGCCGATCTCGCGGATTCCAGCGTCACCCGCATTCCGCGCGAAGGCTCCAACGATTTTGACCCCATGTGGATCGGCGATCGCATTTATTTCCTCTCCGATCGCGAGGGACCCGTCACGCTGTTTTCTTTCGACACCAAAACCCAACAAGTGAAAGCCCTCTTCAAGAATGACGGCTTCGATCTCAAGTCCGCCTCGGCCGGCCCGGGCGGAATTGTCTACGAGCAGTTCGGTTCGATTCATATCTACGATCTACATTCCGGCAAGTCGCACGAGGTACCTATCCGTGTGGCGGGCGACATGCCGCAGGTCCGCCCGCATTTCGAGAAGATCAACAGCGGCCAGCTTAGGAATGCGCACATTTCTCCCACGGGCGCCCGCGCGGTTTTTGAAGCGCACGGTGAAGTCCTCACCGTGCCCGCGGAAAAAGGTGATGTGCGGAATCTCACCAACACGCCCGGGGTGGCGGAACGCGACCCCTCCTGGTCGCCGGATGGCAAGTCCATCGCCTACTTTTCGGACGAGTCCGGAGAATACGCACTCCACATCCGCGACCAGAGCGGTCTGGGAACCATTAAGAAGATCGACTTGGGCAAGCCGCCGTCCTTCTTCTATGCGCTGACTTGGTCGCCGGACAGCAAGAAAGTCGCGTACAGTGACAAGCGGCTGAACCTTTGGTACCTGGATCTCGATCACCCCTCTCCGGTCAAGGTGAGCACGGACCGCTTTGATTCGCCACTTCAGGAATTCGACGTGCAATGGTCACCCGACAGCAAGTGGCTGACCTATACCCTGCAACTCGAGAATCACATGCGTGCCGTTTACGTATGTTCACTCGAAACCCAAAAGGCCACGCAGGTGACCGATGGCATGAGCGACGCCCTTTACCCGGTCTTTGACAAGAACGGGAAGTATCTTTACTTCACCGCCAGCACCAATATGGGGCTGAGCACCGGCTGGCTTGACATGACCAGCGAAGAGCATCCGGTTACGCGCAGCGTCTATGTCGCCGTGCTGAAGAAGGATCTGCCTTCGCCCATTGCTCCGGAAAGCGACGAAGAAAAACCCCCGGAAGCGAAGAAGGACGACAAGACCCCCAAACCCGGCGCCGACACCGATAAGGAGAAGGCCAAGGAGGGCGAAAAGAAACCGGAACCGGTCAAGGTGCAGATTGATTTCGACGGCCTCGGCCAGCGCATCCTGGCCTTGCCCATTCCCGCCCGAAATTACTTTGGTCTCCTGGCAGGAAAAGAAGGCATCCTCTACCTGACGGCGGGGCCGCTGGTTGAAACGCGCGAGGTTTTCGGCCCGCCATCCGCATCCATTGAAAGGTTCGACCTCAAGACGCGTAAGACGGAGAGGATTCTGGATGGCGTGTCAGCTTTCGACCTTTCCTTCAACGGTGAGAAGGTTCTCTACCGCGAGGGTGAGCACTGGTTCATCAACCCTTCGGAAAAACCGCCCCAGCCCGGCAAGGGCATGTTGAACACCGGAGCCACGGAAGTCTACGTAGTTCCTCGCGAAGAGTGGAAACAGATGTTCCACGAGGTGTGGCGCATCGAGCGTGACTTCTTCTACGACCCCCACTTCCACGGGCTCGACCTCCAGAAGGCCGAGCAGGCCTACACGCCCTTCGTGGCGGGCCTCACCAGCCGCGCCGACTTCAACTACCTACTAGCCGACATGCTAGGCAACATCAACGTTCTCCATATGTACGTCGCCGGCGGCAAGCATCCTGACATCCCGATGGTGAACGTGGGCCTGCTCGGCGCCGACTACACTCTCGATAGCGGCCGCTACCGCTTTGCGCGAATTCTCAATGGCGAGAATTGGAACCCGCAACTCCACGCGCCGCTCACTCAACCCGGCGTGAATGTAAAAGAGGGTGAATACCTGCTGGCGGTGAATGGGCGAGACCTCACCGCGAGCGACGACATCGACAGCTACTTCCTGGAGACGGCGGGAAAGCAGACCGTGCTCAAGGTTGGCCCCCATCCCGACGGCTCAGGCGCACGCGACGTGACCGTGGTTCCGGTGGAAAGCGAAATCGGGCTGCGCGGGCTGGCTTGGATCGAAGGGAATCGTCGCAAGGTAGACGAACTCAGCGGCGGGAAGCTGGCTTACGTCTATCTGCCCGACACCGCCGGCGGCGGTTATACCAACTTCAATCGCTACTACTTCGCCCAGGTGGGGAAACAGGGCGCGGTGCTGGATGAACGCTTCAATGGCGGCGGCCAGTTGGCGGATTACATCATCGATTACCTGCACCGCCCGGTGATGAGCCAGATCATGACCCGCGAGGGTGAACCCTATTCCGAACCTGAGGAGGCCATCTTCGGTCCGAAGGCGATGATCATCAATGAATTCGCGGGTTCCGGCGGCGACGCCATGCCCTGGTATTTCCGCAAAGCCGGCGTCGGTCCCCTGGTCGGAACGCGCACCTGGGGAGGCTTGGTGGGGATCGGCGGCTACCCGCAGCTTATCGACGGCGGTTCGATCACCGCGCCGCGTTGGGCCATTTACGGGTTGAAAGGAGAGTGGGAGGTGGAAAACCACGGCATCTCGCCCGACGTTGAAGTGGAGCTTGATCCCAAACTCGTGCGCCAAGGACACGACCCTCAACTCGAGCGGGCGGTGGAAGTGGTTCTCGATCTGCTGAAAGAGCATCCCCTTCCCTCCTACCCCAGGGCGCCCTACCCGAATTATCACGACACGCTGCCGGCGCCGGTGCGGTAGGCGGTGGCCGTACCCAGGCTTGTCCAAATTAGCGGGAGACCCTGGTCCTCAATGCGGCTCCGCCGCCCCGCTGTGCGGAAAGGCTCCGCCTTTCCGGCCCAGCGTGCCCATTTTCTCCCCCTCTGCGCCGCGTAAACAAAGAACCACGGTCGACTCGGATGCGGAATCAACCGTGGCTCGCAAGACCCAACGTCCTTAAGGCGTGATGGGCATTCAACAAGTGCAATGTGACTGTGAATTAGTGGTGTCCGCCGCCACCGCCTCCCCCACCGCCTGAGCTGGCGCCACCACCTCCACCGGAGGAGCCTCCGCCGCCACCAGAGAAGCCGCCACCTCCACCGCCGCCGGAGTGCCCTCCGCCGCCACCGCCGCCGCCGGAATAGCCGCCACCGCCTCCACCGGAGTGCCCCGCGCCCCCGGAATAGCCGCCCCCGCCGCCGCCGGAATGCCCTCCGCCACTACCCGAGTAGCCTCCGCCGCCACCGGAATAGCCGCCGCCGTGCGAGCCACCCCCGCTTGATCCGTGGGACACGATGGTAGCCCCCGACCCGCCGCCGTATGAGTGCGACACGGTGGGGCCGCCAACCACAGGACCGCTCATGCCACTGGCGCCTCCATGCCTGCTGCCGCCTCCGAAAGCATTGCCGCGGAACTCACCGGGCGAGCCGTGCACCGCATA
>JBEKAD010000525.1:0-4473 GCA_050018435.1 Terriglobia bacterium | reverse complement strand
GAATTGGTGGAGGGGAAGGGCGTCACCCTGCTCCTGGAAAATATCGACCTCGAGGAAAATCCCCATTACTACATGTGGTCAGTCCCGGAGGCCTTCAAGATCATCGAAGAGGTGAATCATCCCCAGGTCAAATTTCTGTACGATTTCTTCCACGCGCAAATTTCCGGCGGAAATTTGATTGCCAACCTGCAAAGGCATGCCGACAAGGTGGGTTTGATCCACATCGCCGACGTTCCGGGCCGTCACGAGCCCGGCACCGGGGAAATCAACTACCTTAACATCTATAAGAAACTCGCCGAGCTGAATTACCACCGCTACGTGGCCATGGAATTCCGTCCCACCGGCGACCCCGTAAAAATCCTCGCCCGCGCCCGCCAGGAAGCCCTGCAAGCTGCGCAGGCACAGCGGTCCTGACGCGTGGGCGGCGCGGAGCGCCTGGCGAGTCCCGCGAAGCGGGATAACGTGAGTGGCCGTCCGCGAGTTCACACCGATCTCCGCATGCAGCGCGCCGCCACGGCCCGCAAGCTGGCTTGAGGAAAGCGGCACTCCGCCGCCGCGGACCGCACTCCAAAGCGCCTTCGGCGCGGGCCAATTCAATCGTGCTCGTGCTCGCGCAGGTCGCGGCGAATCGTCGCCGGGTCGTCGAGTGGCGTGCCGGGCTGCGCCTTCAAGTCCAATCCCGGCTCGCGCACCTTGGCGGGATCGAAAATGCGCAAGTCGCTGGGCAGCGCGTCGTAAGGCGTAAAGTCCGGCTGAGCGGTAAAGAAATCCGTGAGGTCCGTGGCGGCTGCGTCGAACTGGTTCAAGTAGGGCAAGCCGAAGATCAAATCAAAAGTCTTCAGGATGCTGGCGATGCTGGTGTGGGGGTGCGAAGTCAAGCCGCGGCGCGCGTAGGGACTGATGACCATCAACACGCTGCGATGCGCGTCCACGTGGTCGCGTCCGTCCTGCGCGTCATCCTCCGTCACAAAAATCGCCATGTCCTTCCAAAACGGGCTGTGCGAAAACAGTTGCACCAATTTGCCCAGCGCCAAATCGTTGTCGGCAACATACGAGGCGCGGTACGGGTATCCATCTTCAGGCCGCAGCCGCCCGGTGTGATCGTTCGGCAGCCAAATATAAATGAATTGGGGCAGCGGTTCCCTGCCACTGGCATAACGAATCTGGAACTCGCGTTCAAACTGGCCGAACCGGTACTGGTCGGAGATGGTGGTGTTGAATGTGGCGTAATCGCGCGAGGTGTTTTCAAACAACGCTTCCGGCATCGGCATGTTCACCGCCTCGCGAACTCCGGTGGGCTGCATACCCATTCTTTCCTCGCATCCCGCGACTTCGAGGCCCTCACCGTAGTTGCGAAAGCTGATGTGGCCGCGCAACAGGTGCTCCCACAACGAGCCGGCTTCAAGGAAGGTCTCCGGGTAGGGGCCGGTGGACCCGATGCCGAGGCGGCCGGGCGTGTCGGGGTCCGTCCGGAAACCGGAGTGTCTGCCGTAAGCGGAAGGCCATGCGGTCTCCAGGACTTCGTTGGGATAATTCCCCACCAGCCAGTGATGGCCATCGACGGAGACGTCGGATTCCACGTAGTAGTTGTCACTGATGCCGAACCGCCGCGCCAACGCATGATGATTGGGCGTGACGTGACCATCCTCGACCGTGGGCTCATCCTTGTCCTTCACTTGCGCGGTCTCGCCCCAGCGGGCCAGCGCTGCGTCGCCTGCGAACTCTGGGCTCTGCGGATGCAGGTCACCGAAGACTTCGTCGAAAGTGCGATTCTCTTTCACGATGAATACGACGTGCCCAATGTTGCCCAGGACCGGCGGCGGTAGTGGTGTGGCAATTGGCATTCCCGCCCTGCCCTTCCCACCCGTGGTGGAGGTGGGAGTCATACAGCAGAAGCCATTGTCCTTCAGCACTTGATTGGTGCCCGCACGAAGGGTTCCCCGATTTATGGGTACGGGTTCAGGTTTGCCGTTTTCCGGACCATCCACGGTGATGTAGGGATATGGAAGTTGGGCGATTGAGACAACCCCCTTCGTGATGTCCCCGAGCCAAGCTCCCTCCGGTCCCGGATGAAAATCTGGCCCACCGTTGGGTCCGGCGCCGAATCCTTTGGCATTGGCCACGTAAAGGGTTTCGTTGTCAGGGCTGACGGCCACGCGGGCGGGGAACCACGCCGTGGGGATATATCCCAAGACTTTCCCGCCGTGCGCGTCCAACACGGCAACGGCGTTAATCCCCGCGCACGCCACGTACAATCGCTTTTCATCCGGGCTTAACGCCATGCCGAAAGGCAGCACCCCACGCAGGCCCTTGACGGATTCATCTGGTTCGAGCACGACTGTTTTCTTCACCTGGTTCGTGCGCGCGTCGAGGATGGTGATGCTGTCCTGCGCGGCGTTGGACACGAACACTTCCTTCTTCCCCGCCACCACGTCCCCGGGACTCGACCCGCCGACGGATCGATCACCCACGGGAATCCCGGTCCGGACTTTCGCCACCACGCGGGGCTGCGCCGGGTCTCGAACGTCGATCGTGAAAACCGAATTCGATTCGGGGACATTGGGATCACCCAGCCCGGGAATCTGCTTGCCTTCCACCACCGCGCCCTTCTCCGCCTCGGGCGAGGGGAAACCGAAAGCTGGAAACTCCAGGCCCGTCATCCTGGGGTTTTTCCGATCGAACCCGGGAACCAGCGAGTACTGAAACATCCCCACATTGGAAACATAGGCGCGCTTTTCATCCGGGGAAAGCGCCAATCCGAACGGCATGCGCCCCACCGAAACACTGGAGAGAATCTGCTTCGATTGCGTATCCAGGATGACCAGCCGATAATGCGCGAGGTCGAGCGCCAGCAGACGGCGGCCATCCCGCGTAAGCCGGATGGCGCCGGTCAGGCTGCTCTTGTAAGTCGCGCCGTGATCCGTCCCGTCCAGGCTGAGCGCGTAGAGCCGCTGCCGCGTCTCCATGTCGAAGACTCCGATCCGTCCGTTGTCGCCTTCGGAGATGTAGACCGTGCGATTGTCCGGCGCAATGGCAGCGGCCAGGAAGATGCTTTCCGGATCGGAATCCGCGGAACTTAAGACGGGCGGAATTTGAGTAACCAGGGGGTGCGGACTGGCGAGATCCGTGATGATCGAGAACAAATACGGTTTGTTGCCGCAACTGACCACGACCAGCATTTTGCCGTCCGGGCTGAGGGCCATTCCGTAGGGATGCGGGGCGACTTTTACGTGCGTACCAAGCGGGGTGATCAGCCGCCCGCTGGGCAGGATGCTTTCCCCATTGGGATTGACTTTAGCCGGTCGGTCTCCCGCCGGCGCCGACAACGAAAAGCTAGAGATCTGCTTCGCATCGCGCGCCTGCTGCAATCCGGCTTGGCCAATGAAAGTCAAAAGCGCAATAAGAACCGACAGCACATAGTGTGGCCGCATAGCTCGGCCCTCCCGAATCAAATTTGTTATTGCCGCGCATCATAGCACGGGTGGATTACGGAATTGTGAAGCACAAGTCCCCTTTTGGCCATCCTCAGTATAATGGGCGCCGCCCGAGTTGCGGATTGCCATGCCCGCCAACCTCGCCCCCGATTGCAGTTGTGCCCAATGGCTGTTGCATGATAGCATGATGGCATGACTCAGATCGCAGATGATCCCCGGTCGGTGGTTGAAATCAAGGTGGTGGGCAAGAGCGGCCAGATTTCCATTGGCAAGGATTACGCTGGCAAGCCGTTTCGGCTTGAGCGCCTGACCGGCGGCCGCATTGTGCTCACCGCGGTGGCGATGGTGCCCGAAAGTCAACTGTGGACGCTCGCCGAGCCTCATCGGTCCCGAATCGAACGGGGACTTTTCTGGGCTGGCCAAACGAAGCCGCGTGAGACCAGCGTTGAGATGTTGCTGAAGCGAAAATCCAAAGCCAAGGCGCATTCGCGTGACCGCCGGTAGCTATATCCGCCTGGACCTTAACAGCCCCGAGTTTCTGGAGGTCTTCTTCTTCCTCGAATCATCCGAACTCAGGCAGGTGGTCGCATCGCTGCGGCGCCTCCACGGATTGAACTGGAACGACTTGTACCGTCACAGGGGGTTCCGTTGGGAAGCGATTGAACACCTCAAGGGCCCGAACGGTGCGACGGTTTATTCGCTTCGCCTGAGCCAGCGAATTCGCGCCTTGGCGTTTCGGGAGGGTGAGTTTCTGCGGTTCATTTCGCTCCACCCCGAGCACGACTCTGCCTATGAACGCTGAGCGGCATAGGTTCTTCCCGGATTTGAAAGTGTAAAGCGACGCACCTGCAACAAGTCCGCCCTGCAAGGTTTACCCTACCCGTTATCATTTAAGGAAAGGGGCTGTGCCCCACTGACAACTGACCACTGACAACTGACGACTTTCCGGCGCATAATAGGCACCGCCCGCGCGGCGGATGGCCATGCCTGCAAACCTCACCCCCGATTACCTGGAAGCGGAGAGACGCTTCAAGAGCGC
>JBEKAD010000524.1:0-4479 GCA_050018435.1 Terriglobia bacterium | reverse complement strand
ACGGAACCAAAGTGTACCGGCTGCCCGATGGCCTTACCCCTGCATCGTCCGCACCGGTTCGAACGGAGGCAGCGTGATCCCCCTTCGCAAAAAAAGCTTGAAACTTAAGAGAGAATCTACCCCCTAGCCTGGAGTTTTGCACCTTTTAGACCGGATGTCATCCCCCAAGCTGCCTCGGGTCGGTGACCGGAAATGACCGGCAGGCCCTCCTCTCTCTAATTATTCTGGTACAATTTCGCGGCTCCGCATTCTTTGTGCTTGACCCTGCTTAGGGGATGGTGTATCTTTCATATTTGAATATGAAAGACAAAGCGGTGGCCCAATTAGCTGAAAGAAGGAAGCGCCTGGCCGAGCAGATGCCCGATGCCAGCATCGCGCTGACCGGCTCGCTCATGAGCCGGATGGTGCGGTGCAACAAGGCCGGCTGCCGCCACTGCCAGAAGGGCCAGGGGAAGGGACATGGCCCGATCTGGATTCTGTCGGTGAGCGTGCGCCGGGGGCGAGTTCGGCAGATCCCTGTTCCCCTTCACCTGAAGCGGGAGGTGGAAGAGGGGTTGCGCCGGTTCGCCGACATTCAGGGCCTCCTCCGGCAGATCGGGGAGGTGAATCAGCAGCTGCTGGAAGAACGTAAGCAGCGGTAGCGGCGTCTTTTTTTTGGTCTCTTTGTCTTTCATAAATACATATGAAAGAGAGGCCGTTCCGATGCCCGACTTGCTGGTCCAATCCTTCACTCCTCTCCTCCAGGCTTTCCCGTCCTGTTTTACCCAACCCAGCTTCTGCTCCTTCTGGGATCTGGTCTGCGCCTGGATCCTCTGTTCCGGCCGTCGCTCCCTGACCCGCGTTATTCAGTCCGCCCCACTCTCCCCGTTCAAGTCCTACTGCTCGTTCCACCGCTTCTTTAGCCAAGCCCGCTGGAACCCGGAGGAGTTGGGACACGGCGTGTTCCGCTTGCTGTTGCCCTTCTGCCCGCCGGTCCTGGTCGGTGCCGTCGATGACCCCCTGGCCCGCAAGTCGGGCCGCCACCTCTGGGGCGCCGACATGCACCATGATCCTCTCTGTTCCACTCGCACCCGCCCCTTCTTCGCCTTCGGCCACCGTTGGGTCGTCTTCTCCCTCCACGTCTGTTTCCCGTTCGCACCGCAGAAATACTGGGCCTTGCCCATCCTGGTGCGGCTCTATCGCCAGCGCCGAAAGGACCGCTGGGCACCCGGTCGTCACGGCCAGAGGGAGAAAAAGCCAACCGGACAGGCGGCTGACAAGGAATACCGAACGCGCCCGCCACTGGCCTTGGGGATGATTCAAAAGGTAGCGGGTGGGGTGCCCAACCGCACGCTCCGCGTCCTCGGCGACAGCGAATATGCGGGCCGCTCGGTGAGTCGTCAACTGCCCCGCAACGTGCACCTGATCAGTCGTATGACGATGAACGCCGCCCTGTATGAGGTCCCCCCGCAACTTCCGGGCAGGCGCGGACGTCGGCGCAAGAAGGGAAAACGTCTGCCCCGTCCCCTGCACATGGCCGAGGATCGCCCTTCGCCCTGGATCAAAGCCACCCTACGTCTCTACGGCAAACGCGTCCGCGTCTGGTACAAGCACGTGGACGCTTTGTGGTATTCCAGCGCCGGTCAGCGATTGCTGCGCATCGTCGTCGTCCGCGACCCTGCCCGTCGACGCCACGACGATGGCTTCTTCTCCACCGACCCCACGCTCCCTCCGCCCGAAATCCTCACCACGTTTTCCCTGCGCTGGCCCTTGGAGGTCTGCTTTCGTGACGTGAAACGGTTCCTAGGCTTCGAAGATCCGCAGAGCCGCGTCTCCCACGCCGCGCAACGTACTGCCCCTCTGGTTTTCTACATCTATGACTTAGGGGTAATCTGGTATGCCCCATCCGGCTATCAACTCGCGCCGCAGTCAACCTTGCAGCGCTTCTGGTACAAGCAGAAAAACTCGACCTCCTTCGAGGACCTTCTCCGCACCCTGCGATGGGCTACTTGGCAAGAAAGGGCTTTTGCAGACCCCGCTTTGGATCGGGCTACACAAAAAATTCTACAACCCCTTGTGGAATGGGCGAAGGGGGTGGCGTAAAATTGCAAAAGTCCAGGCTAGAGCGTGCTCGTGAAGAGTTGGAGCAGTGTCGAAACTTGCCTATGGTCCCGTCTGAGACAGAAGTGTTTCTTCCATTCTTGGCGCAGGAAGAAGAACTTCTACGTCGGGGGCCCGCAAGGGCCGCGCCAGATTAACTGTGATGCGCGGTCATGAGCAGGAGGGGCTAGCCGGCGTATCCCAAAACTGCTTTGAAAGTCCGCGCTTCGTCCCCGACTGACAACAAAAAGCCGCGGACCTACCGAACAGGTCCGCGCTACGCTTGCTTATACACCTACCGCCACGCCGAGTGAGCCGGAGTGCACTCGCTGGAAGCGCTTCTTCACGGATGAAACCGGGATGGTTCACCGGACCTCCGAGATTCGTCGCGCCACGGTCAACGATCCGGCCCTTTAACCCCGAGTCCCGATTCCATTTACGCTCGACTCACGGGAAATCCAAGCGTTCATCCGCATGAGACTGCCCACTTTCAACATCGGGGCATGATTCAAAAAACCGTTTGTATTGTTTTCTATTTCTAGTATAATCGAATAATGAAGATTCGTCAGGAAGCCCAATTGGTCGCCCGGTATGCAGACATGTTTGCCGCCATGGGCGCCGAACCCCGGCTGCGCATCATGCAACTCTTACTTACCGCTCACCCGCAGGGATTGGTGGTCGGTGATATCCAGGATGAACTGGAAATCCCCGCCTCCACGCTTTCCCATCACCTCGACAAGCTCAAGAATGAGGAGCTCGTCAGAGTCCGGCGAGAGGGCACATTCCTGTGGTACACGGCGAACCTGGAAGCCTTGCAGGAAGTCATGAACTTTTTGTATGCGGAGTGCTGCACCCGCAACAAGGCCATCGAGCCGGGCGAACTCGTCGCCACCGGGTCGGCCCCAAAATGGGGCCCGGAAAGGAAAAGCAAATGAGCGTGGAAAATATCAAAGAAGTAGTGAAAGAGAAGTACGGACAGGCTGCCTTGCGTGTCATTAAGGGTGGCAGTTCCTGCTGCGGCGCGGCGCCGGCGGTAGAAGGCTGCCCTGACCCGATCAGTTCGAACCTCTACGATGGCAACCAAACCAGCCAAATCCCGGAAGAGGCTCTGCTGGCCTCGCTGGGTTGTGGGAACCCGACGGCGCTGGCCGAACTGAAACCCGGAGAGACCGTCCTCGATCTGGGGTCGGGAGGCGGCATTGACGTGCTGCTTTCAGCGAAGCGCGTGGGACCGGCGGGCAAGGCTTACGGTCTGGACATGACCGATGAGATGCTGGCGCTGGCTCGCGAGAACCAGCGGAAAGCGGGCGTGGAGAATGTGGAGTTCCTGAAGGGCGAAATCGAAAACATCCCGCTGCCCGACAATTCGGTGGATGTGATCATTTCCAATTGCGTCATCAACCTGTCTGCTGACAAGGACCGGGTGTTGCAGGAAGCCTTTCGCGTGCTCAAGCCCGGCGGGAGGTTCGCGGTCTCCGACATCGTGGTGCGCGGGGAGGTTCCCGCCGAAATTCGGCGCAACGTGGAGCTCTGGATCGGCTGCATGGCGGGCGCGTTGGAGGAAAACGAATACCTTGCCAAGCTCGCCCGCGCGGGATTTGAAGTTGTCAGCGTCGAACCGACGCGAATCTACCGCGTTGACGACGCGCGTGAACTGCTTTCCAGCAAGGGCATCGACGTGGATGCGATTGCGCCTTTGGTGGACGGCAAGTTCATGAGCGCCTTCGTGCGGGCGAAGAAAGCAGGGGCATTCGCCTGAAGCCTAGCGAGCGCGCTGAATCCCCCTTGTGGCAAATCTCCGCGAATCGAGGTGGCCGCCGATGACGAAAATCCTCTTTTGGATGGACCTGCCTCTCATCTTGGGCTTCGGGGCGTTCATCGTGGCCCAAAGGCAGTGGAACTTCCGCTATCTCGTAGGGCTCGGGCTGGCGCTGGGGGGCTTCACGTTGTGGGGGCTCGCACGTATTCAGCTCGGGAAGTCTTTTAGCGTTCGGGCCGAGGCGAGGGCTTTGGTGACCACCGGCCTTTACTCAAGGTTCCGCCATCCCGTTTACCTCTTCGGGGGATTAACTTACGCGGGCCTGTTCTTGGCCTGGGGCAAACTGATCCCCGGCCTCTGCTTTGCTCTCATCTACCCGACGTATCAGACTCTGCGGTCAAAGAAAGAAGATGCCGTCCTGGAACAAGCGTTTGGGGAAGAATACCGCCGATATCGAGCGGGCACCTGGCTCTAAGCGGCAGAGTGTAGCCGGCAGATTTCCGATCTCCGCCACCACCCGACGATGGCGGTGGGAAGCCGCCTTTACATGGCGAACCGGATCACGCGGAACGACTCCAGTGCGTGCTGCGACGGCCGAAGCTGCGGAGCGAGACGATTTCTTCGATGCTTAGGACAAATCA
>JBEKAD010000523.1:0-4480 GCA_050018435.1 Terriglobia bacterium | reverse complement strand
TTTTCGTACAGCTTATCTAGGTCTGGCATTGTCTCGTGTAAAGGCTTTCGCGCCCTCGGCGGACTTCCATGCCCACTCCCGGTTTGACCGGATAGCTCCCTTTTGCTAGATTTTCAAAGGGTTAGAAAATAGTCTCGCGGTTGGCAAGGGCCTGCTCCCACCACTCGCACCACGCGGTGACACTCTCCTGGGTTCGCATTCTGCGCGGAACTGGCAAAACGAAGGTTTCATGACCGACGCTCGCTTCATTCGCAACTTTTCGATTGTCGCCCACATCGATCATGGCAAATCCACGCTGGCGGACCGCCTGCTCGAGATCACCGGCGCGCTTTCCAAACGCGAAATGTCGGAGCAGGTCCTCGACTCCATGGACCTGGAACGCGAGCGCGGCATCACCATCAAGGCCCACGCCGTCCGCCTGCACTACGTTGCCCGCGACGGCAACGAATACCAGCTCAATATCATTGACACGCCCGGCCACGTGGATTTTTCCTACGAAGTCTCGCGCAGCCTCTCCGCTTGCGAAGGCGCCGTGCTGGTGATTGATGCCTCGCAAGGGGTGGAAGCCCAGACGCTTGCCAACGCGCAACTGGCGATGAACAATCGTCTCACCATTGTGCCCGTGATTAACAAAATCGATCTTCCGGGCGCCGACATCGAATCCACCAAGCAGCAGATTGAGCACGCCTTGGCGCTTGACCCCAAGGAAGCGCTGCTCATCAGCGCGAAAGCAGGCTCCGGGGTTGAGGATGTACTGGAAGCCATCATCGCCCGCATTCCTCCGCCCGCGGGATCTCCTGAGGCGCCCCTCCAGGCGCTGATTTTCGATTCCTGGTTCGATCCCTACCGCGGCGTCGTGGTTCTGGCGCGCGTCGTCCAGGGCACGCTTACCACGGGAATGCGCATCAAGCTCTGGTCGAATAACCAGGTGTACAACGTCGAGGAGTTGGGTGTGCTCACTCCCAAACCCCTTCGCGTTGAGCAATTGGGGGCTGGTGAAGTCGGATTCGTCATCGCCAACATCAAGCGCATTTCGGAATCGCGCATCGGCGACACGATCACCGATGACACGCGCCCGGCCCCCGGTGCCTTGCCGGGGTTCGAAGAAATCAAATCCATGGTCTTCGCGGGTCTCTATCCGGTTGACTCCAGCGCCTATGAGAATTTGCGCGACGCTATTGATAAGCTGCGTCTCAACGACGCTTCGCTCATCCACGAGCCGGAAAATTCCGAAGCGCTCGGCTTCGGATTTCGCTGCGGCTTCCTGGGGTTGCTGCACATGGAAATCGTACAGGAGCGGTTGGAGCGGGAATTCGACATCGACCTCATCACCACCGCACCCAGCGTCCGTTATCGCATCACCACCAAGGCGGGAGAAGTTCTGGATGTTCACACCCCCACCAAGTTTCCGCCGACGGGCGACATTGAGAGGGTCGAGGAACCCATCATTCGCGCCCAGATTTTCACCCAGGATGAGTACCTGGGCGGAATCCTGGCGCTGCTGGAGGAGAAGCGCGGCGTACAGAAAGGTTTTGAATACGTCTCGGGCAAGCGCGTGCTGCTGACCTACGAGTTGCCGCTGAACGAAATCGTCCTCGACTTCTATGACCGGCTCAAGTCGGTCTCGCGCGGGTACGCGTCGCTCGATTATCACTTTGCGGGCTACTGGGTCTCGGACTTGGTCAAGGTGGATTTCCTCGTCGCGGGTGAGCCCGTGGACGCGCTTAGCTTTATCTGCCATCGCGATGCCGCTTTCGCGCGTGGACGTTCCCTCTGCACTCGCATGCGCAAACTGATTCCCCGCCAGATGTTCGAGGTGGCCCTCCAAGCCTCCATCGGCTCGCGCGTCATCGCCCGCGAGAATGTCGCGGCCATTCGCAAGAATGTACTCGCCAAGTGTTACGGCGGCGACATCACGCGCAAACGCAAACTGTTGGAAAAGCAGAAGGAGGGCAAAAAGCGTATGAAACGCGTGGGCCGCGTCGATATTCCCCAGGAAGCGTTCCTCGCCGTCCTCAAAGTTTCGGAGGAGTAGCACGGCACTCGCTGGAACGTATACCCCTCCCCTGGGCTCGAACTCCAAACCTATCAAAGAGCTGTGAACCTGCATTGAGTGGGGGGCACGGGCCGGCTCCAACACATTTACGCCCGTGGTTCCGACGACTTTCCAAGTCGCCTCCGGCGCGATATTTGCCTCAGGCGGTAGGAAGCCGCGGGCAAAAGCGAATGGCGTGTCTCCATTGCCAGAGGGGAAAACCGCGCCGGGGAGAAAGCGTGCCTCGTATTGCCGGTCAATCCTCGGTGATCATGGAGGCGGCGCGGCGTTCCATTTCCGAAGCCGAGTTGACGTGGTCCGGGTAGTTTACAAGTTGGATATCGGCGGTGAAGCGGTTGCTGGCGCCGGAGGCGTCGGCCAATCCTTCCGAAAGACGATTGGCTGCTTGCCGGGCCACCGCATCCGTGGCCCCAGGCAAAACAATTCCGAAGACTTCCGAGGACAGCCGGTAAAGCGAATCTTCCATGCGCAGCTTACGGCTGAGGACTTTGGCGGCGTCTCCCAAGGCCACCTGAGCTTGCGGACCTTGGGCGAACATCTTCGAAGGATTCACGCGCACCAGGAGGAGAGAGAGCGGCTCGTTCGTCTGGGCCGCGCGGCGGAAGTCCATGGTGAGCCGGTCCTGAAAGTGGCTGAATCCCATCAATGTTCCCAGCAACTCAGCGCTCGACTGTTGCAGGACGAGCGCCAATTGCTCGCGTTCCTCGAGGAGGCTCGTGCGGAGGTTCTGGACCACGAACTGCCGGTTGACCAGATACACCACCATGAGGATGCACAGCGCACAAAAGCCGAAGAAGAGGGTACGCGAGGGCGCCACCGGAATTACGGCCGCTTTGCCGAAGACCGTAGGATACATCAGCAAGGCCATGCCTCCTCCCAGGATAATGACCATGACCAGTGCCAGCATGGACAACTGCCGGTCGCGACGGTCGATTGTCTTCTGATTGACCTTGTCAAAGACTTCCATAGTGTGCTCCGTTCAACAGGAATATGAAGCAGCCCTCGTCGGCAATTATCCGTCTACACTTCGCGCCGCGAATGCCTTTGACCCGTCCTATAACATTCCTCGGCTGTAGAGTCAATCACGACGTAAATTCACCGGCGTGAATTCGCGACGTGGAGTATGTCACCTCCATTTGCAAATTGCTAGAGGTCCCGCTCGGCGCAAAGCGCCGGGCTTTGGCCCGGCATGTGCTACAAGTAGCGCCGGGCTTTAGCCCGGCATGTGCCGCCCTGAAGGGCGGCGCTACAAGTACCATTACCTGCGACTCACTGCACTCGCGGACGGGCCTTATTGCGAAGTCTGGACGGGGGCGACCACGTATACGTACTCCAAGATCTCCTTGCCGGTATTGGCGACGTTGTGCTTCATGGCCGGCGGAATATAAACCAGAGCGGGGGCCGAAAAGGCGCGCGCCTGTTGGTCCTCCAGGCGTGCTTCCCCGCGCCCGGTTAGGATCACCAACGACTCTTCGTTTTTCCCGGTCGTGTGCCAGCCCACGGTCTCGCCCGGCTTCAGCCGTACATAGCCGCTGCGCATGCCCGCCGTCTGTGGTACACCTTTCAGCAGCGGGCAATCTCCACCAGTGCAATTGAGCGCCAAAATCAGCGCCCGGGGCTTGGCCGGCTGAGAGGAAACCGGCGACAACGCAACCACAAGAAACAGGCCGATGAGGACGGATGTAACGAGCACGCGGCGTTTCATGGTAAATCTCCTGAACGATTGGTAAGACTCGTGTATCTTATCATCTCCCTCTGGCCGGATTGGGGAGCCCGAGGTCGTGAGCCCCGCAAGGGGCGACATCCTGTGGCCCACGGCCTAAGCCGTGGGAGTACGCGGCGCAGAGTAGCGCGTGAGCCACATAGTGGCGACATCAGAATTCCGTTCGGCCCGTCGTGATGATGTCGCCCCTACCGGGGCTTGAGACGTAATTCCGCTTCGCTTTTTTTCCACGGCTTACGCCATGGGCCACAAGATGCCGCCCCTACCGGGGCTGACGAAGCCCGTATGCCATCTGCATCACACGGAAGGAGTGTATTGCTCTCATATATGGCGAATGAAAACTTTTTCTCCCTACAAGGGCAAGTTGCGGTGGTTACGGGCGCGGGGCAGGGAATCGGCGAAGGCATTGCCGCCCGGCTGGCTGAGGCCGGCGCGCGCCTGGCGATCCTCGACACTAACCGCGCCGCCGCAGAAGAGGTGGCACTTCGCCTGAAGGGCGTGGGCCTGCTCTGCGATGTCAGCTCCGCTCTTTCCGTCCAACAGGCCATCGAAGAGGTTCAGCAGCAGCTTGGCCCTATTCAAATCCTGGTGAATAACGCCGGGATTTCCGGGCGGACGCTGCCCCTCTGGGAGCTCGAGGAAAGCGATCTGGACCAGGTATACGCCGTCAACCTCAAGGGAGTGTTCCTGATGTGCCGCGC
>JBEKAD010000522.1:0-4487 GCA_050018435.1 Terriglobia bacterium | reverse complement strand
GCGGCGCGGGCCCTCGCGGAGAAGTTTTTGACGGAGGTCATGCGGCGCGACCTGGCAGGTTTGGAATTCGTTGATTCGGTGAGCGAGAAGCGTCCGGCCCGGACTGATTACTCATTCACCTGGAAACAGAAGGATGTGAATCTGGGTGATGGCAGCTTGCGCCTGGCAGTGGAAGTAAACGGCGACCAGGTGGCCGGATACCGGGAGTTCGTGAAGGTTCCCGAGGGCTGGACACGCGACTACGCGAAACTGCGCTCCCGGAACGAGGCCGCGAATGTCGTGGACGAGGTCCCCTGGATTCTGTTGTGCATTGCCGGCCTTGCCCTCCTCATCCAGCGCCTGCGCAAACGCGATGTGCCCATTTATCTCTCGCTGAGTTTCGCGTTGGTCACGGCGCTGCTCTATTTTTTCGGCCAGTTGAACATGTTTTCGCAGGCGGAATACAGCTATCCCACCACGGATTCCTATTCCAGCTTTGTCAGCAACTATGTGGGGGAGAACCTCCTCGTGGCCCTGGCCATTGGCGCATTTATCTTCTTGCTGGTGGCCAGCACGGAACCCGTCTATCGTGATTGTTACCCGCGCTTCCTGTCGATTCGCCGCTACTTAAGTTGGCAGGGACTGCGCACGCGCGCGTTCTTCCTGGCCAACGTGGTGGGAATCGCCCTTACTTTTTTCTTCTTTGCCTACCAAACGGTGTTCTATCTTGCCGCCAATAAACTCGGCGCGTGGGCGCCGGCGGAAGTCCCCTTTACCCATTTGCTCAACACCCGCTTCCCCTGGGTGATGGTCCTGTTCATCGGATTCTTCCCCGCGGTTTCCGAAGAGATACAATTCCGTGCCTTTGCCATCCCATTCCTGCGGAAATACCTGAAATCGGGGCCTCTGGCCATTGTGCTGCCGGCCTTCATTTGGGGATTTCTGCACTCGGCCTACCCCAATCAACCCTTCTTCATCCGTGGCCTGGAAGTGGGTTTTGGCGGCGTGATCATTGGCCTCATCATGCTGCGCTTCGGGATTCTGACGACGCTGATTTGGCATTACTCCGTAGATGCGCTTTATACGGCCTTCCTTTTGCTGCGTTCTCCCAATCATTACCTCATGCTGTCGGGCGGGGTGGCGGCGGGGATCATGCTCATCCCTCTCATCGTGGCGCTCGCCGCGTACTTGAAGACCGGGACATTCGCGGAGGAAGACACCCTCTTGAATGCCGCAGAGAAAGCCCCCGAACCCCTCCCGGTGGAGGCCGTCGCAGCCGAAACGCCGCTGGTTTACCAGCCGTTTCTCCAATCGCGGCTGATTCCGGCGGGTGTGTTGGCGGTGATCTTTGCCGCCCTGGCGTTCATTCCTGTCTACCGATTTGGAAAGGGCATCGTCCTAAATGAATCGCCGCAGGACGCACGGCACATTGCCGACAATTTCCTGCGGCAGCGGAAGATTGACCCGGCAACTTACCGCCAAGTCGTATGGATCAATGACAACGTTGACTCTTCGGCGCTGCACTACCTGGCGGAGCGAAAATCTCTGGCGCAAGCGGACCAGATCTACCGCCAGGCAACGCGCCTCGCCTTGTGGAAGGTTCGTTACTACCGCCCGTTGCAGAAAGAGGAGTACCTGGTTTTTGTCGATCCGATTTCCGGAGAAGTTTTTGGATTCCAACACGTGTTGGAAGAGGATGCCCCCGGCGCCTCGCTCTCGCCTGAACAAGCTCGGGTGTTGGCGGAACAGGTAGTGCGTGAGCACAGGTACCGCTTGGAGGACTTTGAACTTCAGAGCTCCGACGCGAAAAAACGCAAAGCCCGCGAGGATTACACCCTGGTCTGGCAAGTCAAGCCTGGAGACCCCCGCAACGTGGGTGACGCGCATTACCGGCTGAAAGTTGAAATCGCAGGCGATCAGGTAGTGGACTTCTCACGTTCTTTCAAGTTGCCGGAGGAATGGGAGCGAGCGCATGAGGGCTACAGCCTTGTCAACATCGTCCTGATTGCCGTTAGGGTCGTGACCTTCCTGGCTTTGGTGGCGGGCGGGCTGATTGTGTTTGTCAACCTGGTCCGGTCTGGGCAGATGCCGTGGAAGCGGTCGGCGAAGTTCGGAGTCTTGATTGCCATTTTGGGGCTTCTGGCAGCGCTGAACAATCTTCCTTTGGCCAATCAGGGCTACGTCACCTCAATGCCTCTGCCGGTCTGGAAATTGTTCATTGCCGTCAGCCTGATTGTGGTACCCCTCGTGGAGGGATTGCTGGCGTGGCTGCTGATCGGCTCTGCGGCCAGCCTCTATCCCAAAGCCTGGGAGCTTTTTAGTGGAGCAGCGCGGCGTGTGTGGCGCCGCGATGCCCTGATGGCATTGGTTTTGAGCCTTGCCGCCGGCGCGGGATTGGCGCGGGTCGATGCGCTCCTCACCAGCGTGTTCCATGCCTACGCACCCATTAAAGATGAGCTTTTCCCCGCGACCTTCAGCACCCCGTGGCCGGCTGCCGGGTTTTTCCTTTCGACCCTCTCCAGCACCCTGATGTCTGCGGCGGTGGTTGGGTTGGCCATCTTCATCATCCGCGCGGGCTGGCGATGGCGGGCGTGGTGGCTGTGGGTGGGGTTGGCACTGGTGCTGGTTTCACGGGGACCCACCCACGCGCACTCTCTCGCGGCCTTCGGAGTCGGCTGGGCGATGGATCTCCTTCCCCTGTTGGTGGCAGTCGTGGTGGTAGGGTTCTTCCTTCGCGATAACATTCTGGCATACCTGATGGTTCTATTTGGTACGCAGGTGGCGGATCCGCTCATGGACTTGTTCGCGCAACCGAATTCATTTTTCCTCCAGAACGGTGTGGCGCTCGCTCTCCTCGCGGGGGCCGTGCTCGTGTGGATGCTGTGGTCTTCCGGCGGGATAGAAGGGAGCAATGTTGACGCGGGGTCCGCTTAAACCCACGACGATTCACATAAGGGGTTGGCAGGGAATCATTCCTCAATGCGTCCTGGGGGGGGCCCCTCACCCCCACCACCCGCAAAACGTGGGGCCCCCTCCGCCTTGCGGTCCCCCCTCTCCCCCAAGGGGGAGAGGGAAGCGATAATATGAGTTTTCTAGGCTCTCCCTTTTAGGGAGGCGGGTAGTGTGGGTTTGAATCTAGTACCCTCGCCCCTTGGGGGGGAGGGGGGACCGCAAGGCGGTGGGTGAGGGGATCAGCCGGAAGCGAATCGAGAAGTACTTCCCTGAGTGGTTGCCGCCTGCTTTTGCATCGGCTCCTTTAAGTACGCCTAAATCAATTTGACAGATTCCAGAAGCTGGCTCTCATCGTTCCGCCACAGGGCGTACTTGAGGTGAAAGCGGTCATTCATGCATGCGGCTCCGATTTCCCCGCGCGTGTTGATGGCGATCACCGCGACCTCTCCATCTTTATTCTGCGGGTCCGTCTTCACCATGTGCTTCAACAATTCCATGCAAGCGTCCTGTGGCGACGCTCCGCGCGCCATGAGGTGGACAATCGAAATGCTAGTGCAGTAATTGGTCATCAGGTCGCCGTCGCCCGTGGCGGAGGCTGCGCCCACGTTGTCGTCAGCGTAAACTCCGCAGCCCACCAGCGGTGAATCTCCCACGCGGCCAGGAATCTTGAAGGCCAGACCGGAGGTCGAGCAGCCGGCAACGACGTGTCCTTTCCCATCCGTCGCCACCATGCCGATGGTGTCGTGGTTTTCCGGCGTCACCCAAAACGTTTTGCGATGGGGATTGGCTTTCCATTCCTGCCATTTTTGCAGGCTCTGGGGAGTGAGAAGGGTTTGGGGCTCAAACCCCATTTTCAACGCGAATCGAAACGCTCCTTCACCCGCCAGCGTGGTATGGCGAGTCTTCTCCATCACCAGGCGCGCAACCGAAATGGGATTCTTGATCATGTGCAGGTTGCAAACGGAGCCGGCGCGATGGCGGGCGCCATCCATGATCGCCGCGTCGAGTTCCACCACTCCCTCGGCATTGGGTATCCCGCCATAGCCGACACTCGTCACGTTGGGATCGCTTTCCGGCACGTTGATGCCTTTCTCGACGGCGTCCAGCAGGCTCCCGCCGCTCTTGAAGACTTCTGCCGCGCGTTCATTGGCGGGCTTGCCGTGCGCCCAGGTGGACAGGAAAACCGGCCCAGCATTCGGCGGCATTGCCGCTCTGCCCTCCAAGGCCGCGAACGCGGCGGTCCCTGCAACGGTTTTGATGAAATTGCGTCGATCAACAGGTTCCATGTTGTCTCCTTAACACGAAGCTCGAAACTCGAAATTCGAAACTCGAAACTCGTCACCATTTTCAAGAATTGTAGCGCGGACCTTTTCCATAGGTCCGCGGCTTTTCACCGCCCGTAAGGGACGAGCCACGGACCTACAAAACAGGTCCGCGCTACACCGGCTTGTCTCGTTCCTGTGTGACCCCCTCACCCACCGCCTTGCGGTCCCCCCTCTCCCCCCAGGGGGAGAGGGGAGTGAATCCAATTTAACGCCACTTCTGGCGAGGGTAGT
>JBEKAD010000521.1:0-4490 GCA_050018435.1 Terriglobia bacterium | reverse complement strand
AAGTGACAAGTGACGAGTGACGGGCTCACTACCAAGACGGAAAAACGGGGAACGCCGACGGCCAAAACCCTTCGTGACACACTTCCCCAAATCGGCTATCGGTAGTGTCAGGTCAGAACATGAATCGATTTGCTGGGTTCGCAAATCACAAATCACTCGATGACCCGATCACCCGATGGCTCGATCGCCACGCTCCTGGGTCGGGAAAGTGTGCTGGCTTCCGGCGCTCCGAATCTGGTATAAAACGCTGTTTGTATAATCTGAAGACGGGGAGTCGTACTTTGCACAAGCGAATGTCTGTTCTCACATTAACCCTCCTGGCGGGAGGCACCCTGATGGCGCAGGACGGCACCGCCCCTTCACCGCTCGTGGACCGAGTTGGGCAGACGGGTTTTTTGCAACTGGAAGCGGAGAGTTTTAATGATCTGCCCCCGCAGCAGAAGGCGCTAGCCTTCTGGCTTTCGATGGCAGCCATCGCCGTGAATCCCATCGCCTACGACCAGAATTCCTCCTACGGACTCGAGCTCAAGCACCTGCTCGAGCAAATCCTGACGCATTCGCGCGGTATTGATCCCACCGTTCTCAAGAAGATCACCGACTACACCAAGCTGTTCTGGGCGAACCACGGGAATCACAATTCCTTTACCTCGCAAAAGTTCTTGCCGGAGTTCACGCCGGAAGAGTTGCAGGTGGCGGCCCTCCAGGCGTTGAAGAATCGCGCCTCTTTGGGCCCGCAGGCGAAGCTCCTGAAGGAGCTGGAAGACCTGCGCCGGCCGATTTTCGATGCGGACTATCAGCCCTCCCTCACCGTGAAGAACCCCAAGAACGGTGAAGACCCGCTCACCGCCAGTGGCAACAACCTTTACGAAGGCGTGACGATGGCTGACCTGAAGGACTTCCACGACAAGTACCCGCTGAACTCGCGCTTGGTGAAGAAAGGCGGCAAACTGGTGGAGCAGGTCTACCGCGCGGGCGGGCCGAATGGCAAGGCTCCCGCCGGCCTGTACGCAGAGGACCTGAACCGGGCGATTCGTTACCTGACGTTGGCTCTCCCTTACGCCAACGCGCCCACGAAAACAGTCCTGAAGGACTTGATCCGCTATTATCAAACCGGCGACCCGGCGGACTGGCGGCTATTCAACATCGATTGGGTCCATGACGATAATCCGGTGGATTTCACCAACGGCTTCATTGAGGTTTACAAGGATCCGCGCGGGCTGAAAGGCGCCATGCAGGCTTACGTAACCGTCGTGGACGAAAAGATGAACAAGCTGATGAGGGAGTTCGCCGCCAACGCCAAATACTTCGAGCAGCGGGCGCCGTGGGACGACAAGTACAAGCTCGATGCGCCTCATCCGCCCATCGTGAATACCGTCGAAGCCCTGATTATGACGGCCGACTACGATGTCACCACCGTCGGTGAGAACTTGCCGAACGAGACGGAAATCCACGACAAGTACGGCAGCAAGAGTTTTATCTTCTCCGGTTCCATGCGCGCCTTGGCGGCGGCGCGCGGCATGAAGGTGAGCCATGAGTTTGCCTATGCGGAGGAAGAACGTGCCCGCGCGGAGAAGTACCAGGTCCTTGCCAGCGATCTCGAGGTGGCCATGCACGAGGTGTTGGGGCATGGTTCCGGGAAGATGAATCCCCAGCTCACGCAAGAACCGGCCGTTTATCTGAAAGAGTATTACTCGACCCTGGAAGAAGCGCGCGCCGACCTGGTGGCCCTGTGGAACTTTTTTGATCCCAAGTTGATGGAGATGGGCGCCATCCCCGACCTCGAGGTCGCCAAGGCCGCTTACGATACCGAGGCGCGCGCCGCGCTGGCGCAGCTCCACGAGTTTCCCACCGGTAACACCATTGAGGAAGACCACCGGCGCGGGACGCAACTGATTGTGAACTTCATCCGCGACAAGACCGGCGCCATCCAGCCCGTGGAGCGCGAGGGCAAGGTTTATCTGGTGGTGAAGGACTACGATCAGATGCACAAAGGAGTGGGCATGCTGCTGGCGGAGTTGATGCGCATCAAGGCGGAAGGCGATTACGACGCCGCCAAGGCGCTCATCACCAAATACGGTATCCACTTCAACCTCGCCTGGCGCGACCAGGTGGTGCAGCGCTATAAAGGCCTGGACCTGCCCACGTTCTGGTGCGGCATCAATCCTGATCTGGTGCCCGGCGACAGCGGCAAGCCCGGTGACGTGAAAATCGTCTGCCCGCGCGACATGGTGAAACAGCAGCTTCGCTATGTCTCGATCACGGGCCACTAAAAAAGTGGCGCGCTGGGTTTTCAAATATGCACGATAGCCTGATGACGCACAACGCTGAGGGGGGGCAGTGCTGCAAGTCGTGAATCTCAGCGACCCTTCGCGGCAAACCATAGCTTCAGACTCCATAGCGCCCCTCGCAGTCGAAAAAGGCACGTGCTCTTGAACAAGCCGCTTCGATACGTTATAGTGGAGGGCAGGTTATGCGGGAGTAATTCAGCGGTAGAATGCCAGCTTCCCAAGCTGGACGTCGCGGGTTCGATTCCCGTCTCCCGCTCCACCTTCTCATTACGCTGGGAAACCCCTTTAGTCGTATCGGCCGAATTCGGCGATGGCGTCGAACATGGCGATGACGTTCTCGACGGGCGTTTCCTCGAGGATATAATCGTGGCTGGCGCCAGCCACATACCCACCGCCGGTTTTCATGATATCGAGAACCCTGCGCGTTTCTTCCCGGACGGACTCGGGTGTTCCCCGGATCAGCACATGGTGAGAATCAATCGCCCCATTGAACAAGATTTGGTCGCCAAAGGAGCGCTTAAGCGTCGTCAGGTCCATTCCCTCGCAGGAAGGCTGGACGGCGTGCAGGCCATCCAACCCGGCCTCAATCATTTGAGGAATCAGCGGGGCGTATCCACCGCAACAGTGCAGCATCACTTTCAGTCCGTAGGCGTGCCCTAAGCGGGCCAACCGCGCGACGTGGGGAAGCATGAAACGCCGGAACAGGCGGGGGCTCATTACCGGGCCGCGCTGGGTCCCGAAATCATTCCCGATGAAGAAGATGTCGAGGGCCCGGGCCGCGGCATCGAAGATGCGCTGGCTTACGTCCGCGTAGAAATCCACGAGGTGCTGCAAGACGGCATCCACCAACTCCGGCTCATCGTACATTTTGAGAAAAAGAAGGTCCATCCCCAGCAGGTCCACGGCATCGTGGAAGAAGGGTGACCAATCTCCTCCCAGGATGGCATATTTCCCTTCATACTTCTCCGCGTCCTGTCGAATGAGGGAGACGTCCATCCACGCTGGGTCCGGCCAGGGGAAAGCGTGGACTTCCGCGATGGTCGCCTTCGCGAGAGGGTGACTCGTGGGTTGACCGTACCCCAACCCTGCGCGCTCGATGCCAAAGATCGTGCGCGAGGTGGCGCCCGGCGAGAGGGTAAATTCCGGCCCGGCATAAACCGCAAAGACCCGGCGAAAATCGTCGCCCAGTCGCACGCGCAGCCCTTCGTCATCCAATCCTGTGGCCTGCTTCGCCTTTTCCCAGAATTCCGGCGACGACCCGCACCATGCCGGGACGCGATCGGGTGGGCGGTGTTCAAAGGCAACCATCACTCTTTCTCTGGAAGTCATCGCGCGCGAACTCCTTTGTGCCATCCGAGATTTCCTTCTTCGGTTTCCCGCCAACCGATAACATACAACTGACCGTCTCTGAGGGCAATGCGCCGCTTGGAGGACGTGTCCACGGTGAGCCCGTTGCAGATCGCCTCGATCTCGAATTCGCTACCCTCTTCGTGACCGTGGGTTTGCTGGCCAAGCAACCGTAGGGCCCCGATGTATTGGGCGGTTCTTCGTCTGATTCACGAATCTGAATCCGAGGCCAGACCCCTGTCATTGAGATTTGCGGTTTCTCGCCAGAAGAGCCGCAGACCTCAACAGCGGAGGTCTGCGCTACACACTTGTCACCCATAGCTCACGCTATGGGCTACGACCTTTCGCCCGTTACGCAGGCTATGATCCTGAGCGGGTAACGCGGAAAAGGCGGGTGAAGCGGCTGGAAGATGGGCGGTGGCCGAGTTACAAAACTTTCGCTTTGTGCAAGGCGACGGTAGCGGCGCGCCCCATGCACATTGACGGCGTGCGGTTGCCGCTGGGGTATCGGCTATGAGAAAATCCCACGGCAGGACTTCACTGACTGTAGCTACCCGGCGGGAGGTCACCCATGCTCTCATCTCGCATATTCAAGTCGCTGACGATAGCGTTTGTGGTATCAGCGCTGCTCATCATCCCCCGACTGCTTGCGCAGAACCCGGCAGGTGCGGCGGCCGTATCTGAAGTGGTGAGGGGAAATAGCCAGTTCGCCCTGGCGCTTTATCAGAACATCAATGCGGACAAAGCCTCGGAAGGCCAGAACATCTTCGTCTCGCCTTACAGCATCTCCACGGCGCTGGCCATGACTTATGTCGGCAGCCGCACCAACACGCAGAAGCAGATGGCCTCGGTCCT
>JBEKAD010000520.1:0-4509 GCA_050018435.1 Terriglobia bacterium | reverse complement strand
AGTTTCCCTTCGAAATTTCGACCGCCGTCATCGAGACGCCGCAGGGCAAACTCCTGAGTACCTTCGGCCGCGACATCACCGAGCGCAAGCAGGCGGAACAGTCTTTGCGCGAGGCGGAAGAGCAATTTCGCTCCCTGTTTGCCTCCATCCCCCTGCCCATCTTCTTCTGGGATGTGGAGACCCTACAATACCTTGAGGTCAACGACGCTGCCGTCCTTCATTCCGGCTACTCTCGCGACGAACTCTTGAAGATGCGGGTCACGGACCTCCTGCCGCCAGAACACGCCCCAGCCATTCTTTCCAAGATGCAGGTGGTCCGCACCCAATCTCGAGACCGCGGCCAGGGGCGCCATCGACGCAAAGACGGGCGAGTCGTGGACGTGGAAGTTGATGCCTATGCTCTGGATTTTCGCGGACGCAGGGCGACCCTCGCCGTCATCCAGGACATCACCGAGCGCAAGCGGGCGGAGAAGGCGCTCCGAGAGAGCGAAGAGAAGTATAGAGCCTTGATCGAAACCACGGGCACTGGATTTGTGATCATTGATATGGAGGGAAGAGTCCTCGACGCCAATGCGGAATATGTGCGGCTCACCGGTCGTGGGACATTGGAGGAGACCCTCGGTCGGCGGGTGACCGAATGGACGGCCCAGCACGACCTTGCACGGAATGCGGAAGAGGTCAGGAAGTGTGTGGAGCGGGGCTTCGTCCGCAATCTCGAGATCGACCATGTGAATAAAGATGGGGGATGCACCCCCATCGAGGTAAACGCTACCCTCCTGCCAAGCGCTGCGGGTGCCCGTATCGTCACACTGTGCAGAGACATCACCGAACGCAAGCGCGCCGCAGCCGAAATGGCCGAACAACATCGTTTGGCGGCGCTCGTCGCGGAAGTGGGGGTAGCGCTCACGGGGGCCGAGAGCCTGCGCCAAGGCTTGCAGCAATGTGCGGAGATCCTGGTGCGCGAAATCGACGCCGCCTTCGCTCGGGTCTGGACCGTGAACGAGGCGGAGAACGTCCTCGAGCTGCAAGCCAGCGCCGGCATGTACACCCACATTGACGGCGGTCACGCCCGCGTACCCATGGGGAAGTTCAAAATCGGGCACATCGCCGAGAGCGGTGAGCCTCACTTGACGAACACGGTGCGGGAAGATTCCTGGGTGGGAGACCCGGAATGGGCGCGGCGGGAAGGCATGGTGGCGTTTGCGGGCTATCCCTTAAAGGTTGAGGAGCGGGTGTTGGGGGTGGTGGTGGCGTTCGCGCGCAAGACCCTGACGGAAGCCACCCTTCAGGCCTTTGCGTCCGTGGCCCACAACCTCGCGCAGTTTATCAAGCGTAAGCGGGCGGAGGAGGCACTGCGTGAGTCGGAAGAGCGCTACCGCCTGCTGTTCGAACGCAACCTTGCCGGGGTCTTTCGGGGCACGCTCCTCAGCCGGCGCGTTCTCGACTGCAATGATGCTTACGCGCGCATGCTCGGATATGACTCGCGGCAGGAGGTTCTGAGTGGCGGGAAGCTCCATGCCTTTTATGATCCCACGGAATTTGAGATTGCCAAAACCCGTCTCCTCAACGAAAAGGCCTTGACCAATGCTGAGGTCCGTTTCTGCCATAAAGATCAAGCCCCCGTGTGGGTTCTCGCGAATGTGAGCCTGATCGAGGCCAGAAAAGGAGAGGAACCCCTCGTCGAGGGGACGCTCTTCAACATCACCAAACGTAAACAAGCGGAGCAAGCCCTGGCGTACGAGCGCGATCTGCTGCGCGCCCTCATGGACAACCTTCCGGACTACATCTACTTCAAGGATCGCCAAAGCCGCTTTCTGCGCACCAATACGGCTCTCGCCAAAGGGTTTGGGTTAAGCGACCCTGGCCAGGCAGTCGGCAAGACGGACTTCGATTTCTTCACCGCCGAACACGCCCAAGCGGCCTATGACGATGAGCAGGAAGTGATCCGCACCGGGACCCCCATGGTGGCTAAAGAGGAGAAGGAAACCTGGCCCGACGGGTGGGTGACCTGGGCTTCTACGACGAAGATGCCGCTCCGAGACGCCAGCGGGAACATCGTCGGCACGTTTGGTATCTCGCGCGACATCACGGAGCGCAAGCAGGCGGAGGAGGCGCTGCGGGACAACGAGGAGAAGTATCGGGTTCTTTATGAATCGTCGCGCGATGCCATCATGATGCTCGCCCCTCCAGAGTGGGCGTTTACTGCCGGGAATCCAGCGGCCATCGCGCTGTTCGGGGCGAGAGATGAGCAAGAGCTTGTGGCCGCGGCCCCATGGACTTTATCTCCGGAATATCAGCCGGATGGTGAGCTTTCCTCGGTCAAGGCCCCCCAGATGATCGAGGCGGCCATGAAGACGGGATCAAATTTGTTCGAGTGGACCCACAAGAAGTTCAGCGGGGAGGAGTTCTTTGCCACCGTCACGCTCACCAGGATGATCTACCGGGGACAACTACTTCTTCAGGCCACCGTCAGAGACATCACCGAGCGCAAGCGCGCGGAACAGCAAACCCACCTCCTGACTACGGCGCTCGAATCCGCTGCTAACGGCATCCTGATCGCCAACCACGAAGGCCGCATCCTCTGGGCGAATCCCGCCTTCACGCGCCTGAGTGGCTACTCTGCCGCGGAAGTGGTCGGCCAAAACCCGCGGGTTTGGAAGTCCGGGGCACAAGACGCAGCTTTCTATCAGAAACTTTGGAAAACCGTCCTCTCCGGCGAAGTCTGGCAAGGAGAAATCGTCAACCGCCGCAAGGACGGTAGCGTCTACACCGAAGGGATGACGATAACTCCCGTGCGCGACGCCCTGGGTACCGTCAGTCATTTCATTGCCATCAAGGAGGACATCAGCGGCCGCAAGCACGCCGAGGAAGCCCTGCGCGCCTCGGAAGAGCGCTACCGCGAGCTGTTCGAAAATGCCAGCGACCTCGTCTTTACCGCCGACCTCGATCTCCGCCTAACATCCCTCAACCGCGTGGCGGAGCAGACCATCGGGTACTCGCGGGAGGAAGCTGCCCAGATGAACCTCCGGCAACTGGTTGACCCTAAGCACTGGCAGCGGATGGAGCACGCCTCCGAGCGGCTGCTCACGGGCGAATCCGCTGTCCAACTTGAGGTGGAGATCACGGCCAAGGATGGCCGCCGGGTGATGCTGGAAGTGAAACCCCGCCTGATCTACAAGGACGGGAAGCCGGTCGGGGTGCAAGGCATTGGGCGCGACATCACCGGCCGGGAGGTGGTGGAAATGGAGCTGCGCCACGCCCAGAAACTGGAGTCCGTGGGGCGCCTGGCATCGGGAATTGCCCACGAAATCAATACGCCCATCCAGTTCGTGGGCGACAACACGCACTTCCTCCAGGATTCTTTTGGCGGTTTGCAGACCCTCCTCACCAAGTACCAGGAGCTCCGGGACGCTGCGGATTCCGGCGCCGTCAGCCCTGAGTTGCTGGCGGAGGTGCGCGACGTTGAGGAGGCATCGGACTGCGCTTACTTGCTGGAGGAAATTCCCCGAGCGTTGACCCAAACCCTGGAGGGGGTAACCCGGGTGGCCACCATTGTGCGCGCCATGAAAGAATTCGCTCACCCGGAAAGCAAAGAGATGGCCGCCGCCGACCTCAACCGGGCGCTCCTCAGTACCCTCACGGTGGCGCGCAACGAGCTGAAGTATGTTGCTGATGTCGAGACCGAATTCGGCGATCTGCCACTGGTGGTCTGCAATATCGGCGATTTGAACCAGGTTTTCCTGAACCTTCTGGTGAACGCCGCCCACGCCATCGCCGAGAGCGTGAAAGGGACCGGGCAGAAAGGCAAAATCCGGATTCGTACGGTGTCGGAAGGCAGTACCGTTTTGGTCACCATCTCCGACACCGGTTGCGGTATTCCGGAGGCCAACCGCACCAAGGTTTTCGACCCCTTCTTCACCACCAAGGAAGTGGGGCGCGGAACGGGACAGGGGTTGGCGATTGCCCGGTCGGTGGTGGTGGAACGGCACAAGGGAACCCTGACCTTTGAGAGTGAAGTAGGAAAGGGAACCACCTTTTACATCCGATTACCCGTCGATCGCGGGGAATGTTCCAAGGAGACGAGGGTGCCATGAGGCGAGTGCTTTTTGTAGACGACGAACCCAGAATCTTGGAGGGGCTGCGGCGCATGTTGCGTCCCCAACGCCATGATTGGGAGATGGCTTTCGCCCCTGGGGGCGAGGCGGCGCTGGCGATGATGGAGGCTTCGCCTTTTGATGTCATCGTCTCCGACATGCGGATGCCGGGCATTGACGGAGCCACCCTGCTCTGCCGGGTGCGCGAACAGTATCCCCAGATGGTGCGCATCGTGCTTTCGGGCCACACGGAATTTTCTACGGCGCTGCGGGTGGTTCCCGTCGCGCATCAGTTTCTGGCCAAACCCTGCGATGCCGAAATGCTGCGCGTCGCCATCGAGCGCGCCTGCCACCTTAAGGCCCTGCTCAGCGATGACTCGATCCGCCGCACGGTGACCGCCCTGGGGGACCTGCC
>JBEKAD010000519.1:2664-7177 GCA_050018435.1 Terriglobia bacterium | reverse complement strand
GCGATGATGACCAGAATGGTCGTGTCAGAAAATGTGCCCATGGGGTTTCTTGGCTTCGTCCACTGAGTTCAGCGCCCAACTATACCGGCTTACGGTTCCCGATGTGAAGAGCGAATCTCGGGATGAAAAAATCAAATCCGTGCTGGCGAGCTCGGGAGGCGTGCCGGCCGGCTGCGTCGGCACGGCGCGGCCCACCAGCAAGCTGGGCAGCGCGATCGCGTATCCCGGCACCTGCGCAATGATTTCTCTGAGTACGTCGTCAGAAGAGCGGTAGCTCCACGTTTGGCCCAGCAATCTCGCCAGCGCCAGCAGGATTTCCAGATCACTGCGCGTGCCCGCTTTGCGCATGGTCTTCTTCAGGATCTGCACCTGTCCGCAGGTGTTCGTCACCGTGCCGGATTTTTCCGCAAAGCTGGTCGCCGGCAAAACGACGTGGCCGGCCTCGGTGGTTTCGGTCGGGAACAACTCCGCCACCATCAAGAAAGCCAGCTTGCCCAGATGTTCCTTGGCGAGGTGGAAGGTCTTGGCGGGATTTGAACCAAACACCAGCAATGCCTTGATCTCGCCGGACTCGACACCTTGCAGAATGGAACGGATATTGCGGCCCGGCGCCGTGGGGATTCTTGCTTGCCAGGCTGATTCCATGCGTTCGCGAGCCGCGGGGTCGGAAAGCGCTGCATAGCCGGGCAGCACGTCGGGCAACAACCCCATGTCCGCGGCGCCACGGGAATTGGCATAGTCGCCGAGCGCAACGAATCGCGTGTGGCCAGGAAGCGTGAGCCCCCACTCGACCAGGTCCGCCACGTCTTTGCCGCGAATCTCGTCCCCGAAAATGATGATGGCGCCGGATTCCTTCCGCAGATTTTCGCCGAGGGCGGCCAGTTCGCCGGCGTTCGCTACCACTCCGTCCGATGCCGGGGATGGCTTTCCCGCCATGACGCGAATCGCTTCAGGTTCTCCCCCTGCCTGGAGGGTGACGCTTTGCTTTGCCTGCCGTTGCAACTTGATCTCGCGGCTGTTCAGCAAGTACAGGTGCGCATCACGGAGACGGACCGCTTGCCGAAGCTGATAAGCAATCAGCGGATGCTGGTGGGTGGGGTCGTTGCCGACCAGCAGAATGCTCGACGCCTCACCAATGTCCTCGATCGTCGCGTAGCGGCCCTCGGCTTTGGCCGCGGTCAAGGCCCCCACCAGGGAAGGGAAGTCGGCGGTGCGATGGTGGTCGAGGTTATTCGTTCCGAGCACCGTACGCGCAAAACGGCCGAGCAGATAATTCTCCTCGTTGGTGGTGCGATTGGAACCGATCACGGCGATGGACGCCGGCCCGTGCTCCTTCAGGATGCCGGTGAGGCGCTCCGCCACCACGCCCAGTGCTTCCTCCCAGGTGCCGGTTTCCTGCTGGCCATTTTTGCGGATGAGCGGAGCGGTCAGGCGCCGGTCATGGTTTACGAAGTCCCAGCCAAACCGGCCTTTGACGCACAGAAACTCCCCATTGAAGCCGGAGTGGTCGCGGTTGTTGGCGCGAATGATTTGATTGTTGCGAACCGCCAGGGTGGTCTTGCACCCATCGCCGCAGTGGTTGCAGATGGTGCCCGTGTAAGTCAATTCCCAAGGGCGCGTTTTGTAACGATAGGTGCCGCTGGTGAGCGCGCCGACGGGGCAAATGTCAATGCACATGCCGCACTCTTCGCACTCCAACTTCTCGCCTTGGTTGGGAATGATCTCACTGTGCGCGCCCCGGAAGCCGATGCCGTAAGCATTCACGTCCAGGCCCTCGTCGCAAACGCGCACGCAGCGGTAACAGAGGATGCAACGCGGCCAATCGTAATAAACCAGATTGGAGAACTGGCGCTCATCATGATGGAGCTTAGATTCCATGAAGCGCGTCTCTGCCGCGCCGTAACGGAACACCGCGTCCTGCAATTCGCACTCGCCGCCCTTGTCGCACACGGGGCAGTCGAGCGGGTGATTGGTGAGCAGGAACTCCAGCATGGCCTTGCGGGCGTTCTTCACCTCCTCGGTTTCGGTGTGAACAATCATGCCGTTGGTTGCGATCATCGTGCAGGCGGTTTGCAGCTTGGGCATCTTCTCAATCGCCACCAGGCACATGCGGCAGGCGCCTTGAAGCGTGAGGCCGGGATAATAGCAATAAGAGGGAATTTCAATGCCCGCTTGTTTTGCCGCCTCGATCACCAGCGTCCCCGGCGGAACCTTCACTTGTGTTCCGTTGATGGTTAGGGTCACGGGTTCGGCGGCAGGATTGGCGCGCGGAGACAGGCTCGGGCTGCGGGTGTACGGGCCCGGGACCTGGAGGTTTTCCTCCTTGGGGGGCATGTCTAGGATGACGAACGGCGAATTGGGTGTTTGCTCTTTCATGCGACGGTCACCGCCGAAAGACGAAAATCGAAACTGGAAACTGGAAACTGGAAATTCGAAACTGGAAACTGGAAACTGGAAACTGGAAACTCGAAACTCGCCTCGGATTTCGAGTTTCGATTTTCGGCTTTTCTGACTTATCACTCATCACTCTTCACTCATTGCTTCTGCTCGTCACTCGTCAACCGAAAGGCGAAACTCGCAAGGAGTTTCTAGTTTCCAGTTTCCAGTTTCTAATTTCCAGTTTCACTCATCACTGCTGTCTTTTCATAAGGGCAGTACCCGAGTTTGAGATGCTCTTCGAACTCGTGCCGGAACTTTTTCAGGATGCTGATGGTCGGCATGGCCGCGGCATCTCCGAGGGGGCAAAGCGTTTTGCCCAGGATATTGTAAGCAACGTCCAGCGCCGTGTCGGGATCGTCGGGCAGCGCTCCGCCCGCGTGGAAGCGGTCGAACAAGTGCTTCAGCCAGGACGTCCCTTCGCGGCAGGGAATGCACCAGCCACAGGATTCGTGCGCGTAGAACCGCATGATGCGGCCTGCCGCTTTCACCATACAGGCGTCCTCATCCAGGACGATAACGCCGCCGGAACCCAACATGGAACCGACTTTGGCCACCGAGTCGTAATCCATGGCGACGTCGATTTCATCCGCCGTCAGCACCGGGCACGACGAGCCCCCCGGGATCACCGCTTTGAGCTTCTTGCCGCCCGGCACGCCCCCGCCGATTTCTTCAATCATCCGGCGCAACGGGAAGCCCATGGGCAATTCGAAGACGCCGGGGCGGGTGATGTGGCCGCTCAGGCAGAAGAGGCGTGTGCCTCCATTCTTGGGCGAGCCCAATTTGGAGTACCAGTCCGCCCCATTCAGGACGATGTGGGGAACGTTGCAAAGCGTTTCCACATTGTTGATGACGGTCGGCCCGTCGTAGAGCCCCACCACCGCGGGGAAAGGTGGTTTGATGCGGGGGTAACCGCGCAGGCCCTCCAGCGAATTCAGCAGCGCGGTCTCTTCGCCGCACTCATAGGCGCCTGCCCCCGTGTGCGTGCAAAGTTCGAAATCGAAGCCGGAGCCCTGAATGTTTTTTCCCAGGTACCCGCCCGTGTAGGCTTCCGCCAGCGCCCGATCGACGATGTCAAGCAGGTAGCGATACTCGCCACGGACGTAGATAAATCCCTGATGAGACTGGATGGCGTAGCCGGCAATGACGATGCCTTCGATGAGCTGATGGGGGTCATACTCCATCAGCGGGCGATCTTTGCACGTGCCAGGCTCGCTCTCATCGGCGTTGCACACGACGTATTTGGGCTTGGCCGATTGCTTGGGAACAAAACTCCATTTCATGCCCGTGTTGAAACCCGCGCCGCCGCGCCCCCGCAGGCCCGAGTTTTTCACTTCGTTGATGACGTCTTCGGGCTGCATGGCCAGGGCTCTTTTCAAAGCCTGATACCCTTCGTGCTGCACGTAGACGTCCAGGGAAGTGGAGTTGGGTAGGCCAAAACGCTTGCTGATGACCTTCACTTCCAGCGGGCTATTGCCCATCGGGTTGTTGTAGCCAGGCATAATCAGCAGATAGAAGCTAGAAGTTAGAAGCTAGAAGGCTGTGTCGGTCGCCCGGCCTCTCCGAGTACGGGTGCCTGGAGGGCATTGGTTTCTTCTAACTCCTAACTTCTAGCTTCTAACTTCTACTCCTTACATTTTTGATCGCGGCTCTTTCTTCTTCAATTCCTCGATCAGCGCATCGATCTTTTCCGGCGTCAGGTTTTCATAGAAGTCGTAATTAACCTGCATGGCGGGCGCGCCGCAGCACGCTCCCAGGCACTCGACCTCTTCCAGCGAAAACAGGCTGTCCGGCGTCGTCTGTTTGTTCTTGATTCCCAGCTTTTTGCAGCAGTGCTCGAAGATTTCGTCGGCCCCGCGCAACATGCAGGAGATGTTTGTGCAAACCTGAACATTGTACTTGCCCACAGGTTGGCGGTGGAGCATGGAGTAGTAGGATACAACCTCCACAACCTCGATGGGGCGCACATCCACGCGCCGCGCCACCTCGGCAATAACCTCCTCGCTCACGTGCCCCACTTCATCCTGCGCGTAGAGGAGCAAAGGAACCATGGCAGACCGCTTAAGGGGATAGCGCG
>JBEKAD010000519.1:0-2640 GCA_050018435.1 Terriglobia bacterium | reverse complement strand
GCAGTAACGATTCAGAAAGCATAATTCATTGGTGATTTGCGATTGGTGATTGGTGATTGATGAACCTGCTGCCTGGACGATTGCAAAGTCCGAGGGTACGCAAAAATCCCCCATCGCAAATCCTCAATCACAAATCACCAATCACCAATCACCAATCATCAATTATCTGTCCACTTCTCCCAGAACGATATCAATGGTCCCGATGCACGCCACGACATCGGCGATCAATCGCCCTTCAATCATTTTCGGCAAGGCCTGCAAATTCGCGAACGAGGGCGCGCGGACATGGCAGCGGAAGGGCTTCGGCGAGCCATCGCTGACCAGGTAGAAGCCCAGTTCGCCCCGCGGCGATTCAATGGCTTGGTAGACTTCGCCGACCGGAGGGTGGAATCCCTCCGTCACAATCTTAAAGTGATAAATCAAGGCTTCGATGGAAGTCTTCATGCTCTCGCGTTCGGGCAGAACGATGTGCGGAGCGTCAGCTTTAACCGGCCCCTCCGGCAACCCTGCCATCGCTTGATTCACGATCCGTAGTGACTGCCGCATTTCCTCGATGCGCGCCAGGTAACGCCCGTACACATCGCCTTCCGGGCGGGTCACGGTCTTGAAATCAAACTTTTCGTAACTCGAATAGGGCTGCTTCTTGCGGATGTCCCAATCGACGCCGGAGCCGCGCAGCGACGGGCCCGAAAGACCGTAGGCGATGGCATCCTCGGCGGAAATGCACCCCACCCCCTGCGTCCGGCGCAGCCAGATGGGGTTCCGGGTGAGCAGCGCCTCGTACTCGTCCATGCGCGCCGGAAAACTCTTGGCAAACTTCTTCACGCCCTTCAGCCAGCCCAACGGGGGCTCCAATGCCAGCCCCCCGACGCGGAAATAGCTGGTCATCATCCGCTGGCCGGAGACGGCCTCAAAAATGTGCAGGATCTCCTCGCGCTCACGGAAGCAATAGAGGAAAACGGACATGGCGCCGAGGTCGATGGCGTGCGTCCCCAGCCACACCAGGTGGCTTTGGATGCGCGTCAGTTCGGTCAGCAGCACGCGAATCCACTGCGCCCGCGGCGGGATTTCCAAATCGAGCAGCTTTTCCGTGGCCAGGCAGAATCCCAGATTGTTGGAGAGGGGCGCGAGATAATCCATGCGGTCGGTGAGGGTGATTCCCTGCGAATAAGTCTTGCTTTCGAAGGATTTCTCGAAGCCGGTGTGCAAGTAGCCGATGTCGTAAAGGGCGCGCACCACGGTTTCGCCTTCGAGCTCCAGCACCAAGCGCAGCACGCCGTGCGTGGAGGGATGCTGCGGGCCCATGCTGAGGATGACCCGCTCTTCCTTGCCCGGAATTCTCTCCAGCGTTACCGGCATCTAGCGGTAACCCTCCGTGGGATAATCTTTGCGCAAGGGGTGGCCTTCCCATTCGTCCGGCAGCAGCAGGCGGCGAAGGAAGGGATGGCCATCAAAGACAATTCCAAATAGATCGAAGACCTCGCGCTCAAACGCATTGGCCGCGGGCCAAACGGGAACGGCGGTGATGAAACGCGGGTCCTCACCCCTCACACGAACCTTCAGGCGCAGGCGCTGGGCGGTCTCAAGGGAGAGGAGGTGATACACCACCTCAAAGCGTGGTTCCTGGGGGTAAAGGTCCAAGGCCGTGACATCCGCGAGAAAACTGAACTTCAGGCCGGGTTCATCCCGCAAAAATTCGCAGGCACGAAGGAAATGGGCGGGGTGGATGTAGAGGGTCACCTCGTCGCGGAAAATGCGCGCGTCTTCCACCGCCTCCGGGTTTAAGTCCCGCAGCTTCTTGAGAGCAAGATTGGATTCAAGATCGGCGGCCATAGAATCGGGTGATCCGGTGATCGGGAGATCGGGTGAACAAAGGCATCGGGTGATCCGATGATCCGGTGATCTGGTGATCTGTTTTTCCCTTGTTCACCCGATCACCCGATCACTAGCGGGTCCACTCGAGAGCCCCTTTTTTCCAAATATAGATATAGCCCGCTAGCAAAATGGCGATGTACAAAGACATTTCAAGGAAGCCGGACCACCTCAGGCTTTTGAAAACGACCGCCCAAGGATAGAGGAACACGGCTTCAACGTCGAACAGGATGAAGAGCATCCCGATCAGATAAAAGCTGATGGAAAAACTTCCGCGGGCATCGCCGACAGGGGGAATACCGCACTCGTAGGGGGCGAGTTTTTCCTTCGAGGGTCGTTTCACTCCCACCCACCAAGACAAGCCTAAGATGCCCCCGGCAAGCGCCACGACGATTACAAAATGCACCAGTATGGGGATGTAATCTCCAGCCATTACAGTCACTTAGAAGGACTTTGATGTGTCTTGCCCAGACTAAAAACTATACGGGGCGCGTCCGAGTAGTGTCAAGTTTTTTCTTGCTTGGAAGGGAGCGAGCTAGTAACATCAGGCTTATCAGATCAGGGGATCTCCTTGTCGCGGGGAAAATGCCATGGTGATGGGGTTTAACACCGACATCAAACACGACGGCGTGGTTTATCACATTCAGACCGAACCCCGGAAGGATGCGGCGATCGACACCACGGTGTACACGCGGGGCGCCGTCATTCACAAATTCAAGAGTTCCTACCAGGACTTGCTGGATTCGCCCGACTTCAGCGATGGGAAAC
>JBEKAD010000518.1:0-4521 GCA_050018435.1 Terriglobia bacterium | reverse complement strand
TCTACCTGTTTCGCGAGATGATCGAGGCGGAGAGGATGCCCTCTCTGCCGATTCACGTCGATAGCCCCATGGCGATCGACGTCACCCATCTTTACGAAAAGCACCAAGAGGACCATAGCCTCGAATTAGAGACGCTGGAAGCACAGGGAGACAAGCCGTTCTCCCCGCCCAATCTGCACTTCGACAAGACCGTGGACGAATCGAAGCAGCTCAACGACGTGCGCTACCCGACGGTCATCATCTCGGCGAGCGGCATGGCGACGGGCGGCCGCGTGGTTCATCACCTAGAACGCTGCCTGCCGGACCATCGCAACACGGTACTGTTTGTAGGTTTTCAGGCGGCGGGAACGCGCGGGCGGGCGATCCAATCGGGCGCCCAAAACATAAAGATGTACGGCCACCAAGTGCGCGTGCGGGCGCGCATTGAGACCATCGAGAACCTGAGCGCCCATGCGGATTATGGGGAAATCCTTGCCTGGCTCCAGCGGTTCGCCAAAGCGCCGGAGAAAACCTTTATGGTTCACGGTGAACCCATGGCGAGCGAAGCGCTGCGGCAACGCATTGCGCAGCAACTCCATTGGGATGTTTCGGTGCCGACCTATCTTCAGAAGGTAGAATTGTGAGCCCGCCGGCAGCCCCTCGTGTGATGCCGAACGGGAATGTGGAGGAAGCATGAAGCTCAAGGACCGCGTCGTGGTCATCACCGGTTCCGGCGCAGGAATTGGCCGGGCGTCAGCGCAGGAGTTCGCCAAGGATGGCGCGCGGGTGGTGGTGGCGGATATTAATTTTTCGGGAGCGCAGGAAACGGCGCGGGAAATTGCCGGCGGCGGCGGCGTGGCGAGGGCAGTGGAGGTGGACGTGGCGGACGCCGATTCCGTGCAGCGGTTGGTTCGCGAAACCGTGCAAGCTTTCGGTGATGTTCACGTCCTGTTCAACAACGCTGCCGTGCAGGTCAGCAAGACTTTGGAAGAGACGACCGTGGAAGAGTGGAACCACCAGATGGCCGTGAATCTCGGCGGCATCTTCCTGTGTTCGAAATTCTTCCTGCCCCACTTGCGCAAGACCCGCGGAAACATCATCAACATGGCCTCCGTGAACGGATTTTTCGTTGAGCCGATGTGCGCGGGCTATTGCGCGACGAAGGGTGCGATCATCGCCCTGACCAAGGCGATGGCGATTGACCATGGGAAGGATGGCATTCGCGTCAACTGTATTTGCCCGGGTTACATCGATGCCGGCATGGCGTGGGGATACTTCGAAGAGCAGCCTGACCCGGCCGCAGCTCGCGCCACCGCGGCCAAGCTTCAGGCCTTGAAGAGAATCGGCCGCCCGGAGGAAGTGGCGCGCGTGGCCGTGTTTCTGGCCAGCGACGAAGCGGCTTACATGACCGGCTCATCCGTGATTGTGGATGGTGGGTTCGGTTCCGGCCTTCCCCCTGCGAGCTAGCAGGTTTCAGGTGTCAGGTGCCGGGTTTCAGGTCTCACGGTTTGGGTTTTTCCCTGACACCTGGCACCTGTCACCTGACACCTAATGGGGCGCCAGGCCCAGTTGATCGGCGATCTCGCGCATAGCGGTAATGCAAAACGTGATGTGCTCATCCAGCGGAACGCCCAACTCTTCCGCGCCCTTCGTAATGTCCTCGCGACTGACGGAGCGGGCAAAGGCTTTGTCCTTCATCCTTTTTCGCACTGACTTCGCTTCCAGGCTCGCGATCCGGTCGGGCCGGACCAATGAACAAGCCGTAATGAAGCCCGCCACCTCATCACAGGCAAAAAGCACTCTGGCCAAAAGCGTGTCGCGTGGAACGCCTGTGTAATCGGCGTGGCCGAGAATGGCGCGGCGTATCTCTTCGGACACTCCTTTTCCTTTGAGAATCTCGCTCCCCTTCAGCGGGTGGTCGGGAGCGTTCGGATATATCTCGTAATCGAAATCGTGGATCAATCCGACCACTGTCCACTTCTCCTCATCTTCGCCGAACTTGCGCGCATAGGCGCGCATGCAGGCTTCCACGGCCAGCGCGTGCTTCCGCAAATTCTCGTTCTTGGTGTACTCGCAAAGGAGTTCCCACGCCGTTTGGCGATCCATGACTGCCCCCTTTCAACCGGCTGCTGATTATACGATGCCCCGCGACGCATCCCAAGGCGGGAAGTGCAATGCGCGTTGCGCTGTCCAGCGGTTTGCTTTACAATCCCTCGCGAATCCTTCCCGCCGGGGGATAAGTGAGGCCCGCCGATGATGCCAAAATTGCTTGCTCTGGTTTTCTTGTTGGGCGCCTGGAGCAACGGCGCTACGCAGCAGCACGCCAGGCGACCCGTTAAGCCTCCGGACACCGGACCGGTAACCGTGATGCGCTCGGCCACTTTGCAGATCTTTGTTGCCAGCGACGCGGTTAGCGTCTTCAGCTATCTTTCCGATCAGGGAAAGCTGACCGCGTGGCTCGCCGATCAAGCCATCCTGGAGCCGCAGTTTGGAGGCAAATACCATTTCCGCTGGAAGAATCAGGAACCCGTGGATGGAGTGGTGACGGAATTCATGGCCACCAATACTCTGGCCATCACCTGGAAGCATCCCACCGATGAGGCAGAAACCCAGGTGCGGTTTAAACTCTCTCCGCAAGGGGGGCGCACACTCGTTCAACTGGAGCTCCAGGGGTTTACCTCCGCCGATGCCCTCGACAAGGCCGTGAAGTCCTGGGTTTTCTACCTGCAAAATTTGAAGTCCGTCATCGAAAACCAAGTCGATCTCCGCCGAGCCGCAGCCAAAGCACCGGCGCGCTCCCCAGCGCGCTCCCGCACAAAATAATCTGGCGGATCACGCCGGCTTGCCGTCAATGCCTATCCGGCAAGCCGGGCAGCTTGTAGACCACTCCCTCTTTCATCACGAAGTTGATGTTTTCAAGGACGCGGATATCGCTCAGGGGATTGCCTGAAACGGCAACCAAGTCCGCAAGTTTACCTGCTTCTACCGAACCAATTTGGTTCTTCATGGCGACCAGTTCCGCGCCGGAAACTGTGGCCGCATGCAGGGCTTGGGCAGGCGTCATGCCGTACTTCACCATCAGCGGAAACTCCTTCGCCGGGTTGATGGTCCACTCGAAGCCGCCCACGTCGGTGCCGAAGGCGATTCTCACTCCCGCCTTGAGCGCCCGCTGAAACGTCTCGGCGTGAATCTCCACCCCACCTTTCCATCCCGGAAAGCCGCCCGCCTGATGGATTTCCTCGGCGTAAATGAAGATGTAGAGCGTCGGGACGTACCAAGTTCCATGCGCCACCATGGTCTTCAGGTCATCGTCAGAGATGTAGGCGCCGTGCTCGATGGAATCCACGCCCGCCCCCAACGCATTGTGGACGCCTTCCAACCCCATGGCGTGCGCCGCCACTTTGTGATGTTCGCGGTGCGCCTCATCCACAATGGCGTGCAACTCATCGGGTGTGAAGGTGGGAATGCTGTGCACCACGCCGTCCGCAGTGGAAACACGCTGGTCGGCGTAAACTTTAATCCAGTCGGCCCCGTTGCCAATCTGCTCACGCACCGCTTTGCGGCACTCATCGGCTCCGTCCACCACCTGGACGCCGTGCGGCAGCTTCAAAGCTGGGTCATAACCAAGTATGGCGTAGGCGCCCGTTACGTCGAGCGCGCGCGTCGCTACCACCATACGCGGCCCGGGAATCACACCTTGCTTGATGGCGTCGCGAATGGAGACATCCGCATAGTAGGCGCCTTCGGTTTCCACATCGCGGATGGTGGTGAACCCGTACTCCAGCGCGCGGCGCGCCGATTGCGTTCCCAGGATGGTGCGGTAAGGCAGCGACCACTTCAGAATCTGCTCGGCGTACTGTCCCGGCTTCTGGTCGCCTTGCAGAAGGATATGCGTGTGCGAATCCACCAGGCCGGGCAGACAGGTTTCTGCCGCAAGGTCGATGAAAGCCGCGCCGGCCGGCTTGCCAAAGTCAGGCTTGTATTTCGTGACGGCGCGGAACTGGCCTCCCGCGATTTCCACCAGCACGTTCTGGCGCGGCTCATCCGATACCTCGTCAATCAGCGTGCCGCAGTGAACAAACGTGACTTGGTCAACTTTCCCGGCCTGTGGGGCGGGCGGCGGGGCCGCCATCGCCGGAGGGCAGAACCCAGTGAGGAAAAGAAAAACCAGTAGAAGGCGAGGCGTTCTCACAAACGGCTTGCATTTCATCGGGTCCTCCTGATGGGGTGATTCTTTGGCTGGCAGGAGGAAGTATATCAAAGGCCGGGCGGCATGGATGTGACGCGCGCCGCAAGGGGGGCGATACAAAAATAGAAAAGTGGTGGAAAAGAAGGCAGTGCTTTCCGTCGCCGCCCGGCGTAAAATCTCTGCGCCGGCGACCACCCGGGTAGCACAGCGCGGCGGAGCCGCAAGCGGACGTGTCTTGTGGGTGGGAGTTCGATGTGGGCGCCCTTCATGCCGGCGAAGCCGGCCTTGGAGTGCGGTAGCAGCAGCTACCGCCTTCCTCGTTCGGGCTGTTGCGCGATTGCGGTATGAACAAA
>JBEKAD010000517.1:0-4529 GCA_050018435.1 Terriglobia bacterium | reverse complement strand
AGATCTGCAATCACACAGGGGGTGGGCATCTTCATTTGCGGAACGAGTGGGCTTGAGGGGGTGTCAACTGGAGTATTCAGGTTCGCTCACGGCGGCGCTCGCACTTGTAATCGTAAGCCTGATCGTAATCAATCTTTCCAAAGAGGGACAAGATACCCAGTTGCTTCCGGCGCTCGATGTATTCGGTGAGTGCCGCAGTTACGGCATCCCTCTTGGTGCGGTGACCCCCCAATTTCCGGGCCTCATCAATCAGGTGATTATCGATGGCGAGGTTCGTTGGCATTATTCACTCCCTGGATAACTTTGCACGTCCAACGGTGTTAAATCCTGTGGTGCTGTAGCGGCGGTCTCCGATCGCCGAATCGTCGATCGGAGATCGACGCTACAATTCAGCCACAGGCACGGGCAGGATGCCCATGCCACGTGTTACGCCGAAAGATCCGTCAACAGTTGCACCAGCGTGCGCACGCCGTGGCCCGTGGGCCCCTTGGCGCGGTAAGGCTTCTCGTCGTTCGCCCAGCGGGTGCCCGCAATATCAAGATGCACCCAGGGAGTATCGCCGGCGAATTCCCCGACGAACATGGCGCCGGTGATCGCTCCACCATAACGCCCGCCGGTATTCGCAAGATCGGCAATCGTGCTCTTGTAAAGCTCGCGATAATCGTCGTCCACGGGCAATTGCCACATCTTCTCTCCGGCCACCTTCGCTGCGGCCAGCACGCGATTCACCCAGTCCTGGTTCCAGCCGAAAACGCCGGTGGTGATGGCGCCAAGGGCGACTACGCACGCGCCGGTCAGGGTCGCCGCGTCAATCAGCACCGTACACCCTAGCCGCTTCGCATAAGTCAACGCATCGGCCAGCACCAGGCGGCCCTCGGCGTCAGTATTGAGGATTTCGATGGTTTTCCCGGACATGGAAGTGATGACATCGCCGGGCTTGAAAGCACTGCCGCTGGGCATATTCTCCGTCGCCGGAATCAGCGCCGTGACGCGGACGCGCGGCTTGAGCTGCGCAATTGCCTGCATAACACCGAGCATGGTCGCCCCGCCCGCCATGTCCGTTTTCATCTCGTGCATGTTTTCGCTGGGCTTGATGGAGATGCCGCCGCTATCAAAGGTGATTCCCTTCCCGATTAATCCCATCACGGGCTGTTCCGGCGCGTCCTCCGGCGAATAGCGGATGACGATCAGTCTGGCCGGTTCCTTGCTTCCCTGGGCCACCGCCCAGAATGCGCCCATTTTGAGATCCTGAATTTCTTGCGGCCCCAGCACTTCACAATTCAGCCCGAAGCGCGTGGCCATCTCGCTGGCCCGCTCCGCCAATCTCGTCGGCGTCATGTGATTCGAGGGTTCATTAACAAGCTCACGCGTGAAGTTTTGGGCCTCGCCCACAATGCGGCCTCGATGGAGGGCCGCTTCCGCCTCGGCCGTCAGCGCCTCACCGTGCGTCGCCAGCAAAAGGGTGTCAATTCCCTTCTCACCGTTGCGCTCGGTCCGGTAGCGATCGGCATCATAATCGGCGACCATTGCACCTTCCACGATGGCTGCCACCGCGCCCGGTTCCGTAGAACCAAGAATCCAGGCCAGTTCTCGCACCCCGCGCGAACGCAAATTCCTGGCCGCAGTCCCCACCAGATGACGGAGGTGCATCTCGCTGAATTTTTCACTCTTGCCGGCTCCGACCACCAACAGCTTGGATGCGGCCATGCCCGCGGGCCAGCGGAGGGTCGTGCATTCATATGCTTTGCCGGTGAGTTCGCCCGCCGATTGCAATTGCTGCAACAGACCCCGCGTTTCCGCCGGTAATCGCTCCACGGTGCCATTGGAGGCGGGTGCCCCATCAAAGCAATAGGCGACCAGAGCTGAGCTGGAGAGTTGCGCTAGCGGTTCGGGCCGGAATTCAGTTTTCACGGTTCAAAGCTCCTTAGAGCAGGAATTAGGGATTAGGGTTTAGGGATTCGGCAGCCCCTAACCCCGGCCCACTAATCCCCACATTCTGCAGCAGTCCCTAATCCCGAATCCCTAACCCCTAATCCCCGCATTTATTGGTGCCGCCGGCGATGTTCGTATATGGCCTGTTGCGTTTCGCGGTCGATCGTGCGCTGCCGTGAGGTCTCACGGTGGTCGTAAACCTTCTTGCCCTTCGCCAAGGCAATCTCGCACTTGATCAGATTCTTCTTCAGATAAACTCGGGTCGGAATCAGCGTGAAACCCTTTTCCTGAACACGCCCCGCCAACTTATCAAGCTCCTGCCGGTGGAGCAGAAGACGCCGGTCGCGAAGCGGATCGTGATTGGAGTAGCTCCCCGCCGTATACGCGCTGATGTGACAATCGATCAGAAAAGCCTGGCCCTTCTGGACGTCCACGTAACTATCTTTGAGATTGATTTTCCCCTCGCGAACCGACTTCACTTCCGTGCCCGTCAACTCCATGCCCGCCTCAAACCTTTCCAGTAGATGGTACAAATGCTGCGCCTGCCGGTTGACGGCAAAGTGCTTCGGAGCGGGATGGGAGGACTTTGACATAGTCCCGGTGTACGCAAACATCTATTCGGATATAGATAATTTTAGCACAGGGGGCTGCGCCGTGAACGATCGTTCTCGGAGAACCCCCCTCGAAGAATCCCCCATTGTCATTACGGCAATAATCCGTTATGATGCTTTTGCGGGGTGGAGCAGCCTGGTAGCTCGTTGGGCTCATAACCCAAAGGTCGCTGGTTCAAATCCAGCCCCCGCAACCAACCCGGCGCGCCAGTCAGACGGCTGGCGCGCCGGTCCAGTTCCGGGGAAGCCACCCAGTAGATTCCATTCACCTTCAGCGACGTAGAATCTCTCCACTCCTCTCAAGGTCGATTTCCAAGGTTCCCGAGTCACTTCCGATGGCGGCCTGATTCGCGTGCGGGAGTTGGACGAACGTCGGGGATTCAGCAAACTCATCGGACAACCCGCCGCGGCGGGACCGACTCTCGGGGGAAGAACACACAGTTGCCGCTTGCGGACCTGCTGCGGCAGTCGCTGTACAGCCATCTGGCAGGATACCAAGACGTCAACGACGCCAGAGGATCATTTCAGCTTTGCGTATTCCGCCTTGGCTTCCTTCAGGACGGGGATGTCGGGGTCGGCGTCTTTCCAGAGCGTGAGGAAATCCTGATAGGCGGCGCGGGCTTTGGCGAGGGCGTCCTGGCGTAGGGGCGCCCCACGTGGGCGCCCTTCTGGGGCGGGCACGAGGCCCGCCCCTACACCGGCTTCGAGGGCGTAAGCGCGCGCCAGTCCGAGGCGAGCCAGCGCGCCCCAGGGGAAGTTCATCACCACTCCTCGGTGGTCGATGAATTTCTGGAATTCCGTTGCCGCTCGGTTGCCGTCGTGGAGCATGAGATAGGCTTCTCCCCGCAAATAAACGGGGCAAAGGAATATCGCGAGGTTCGTTGGTCCGCTAAGTTCGAGCGTGCTCGCCACCTTCAATAGTTCGATTGCCCGGTTCGGGTCTTTGCGTTCCAGGGCGACCCCCGCCCAGATGGTGGGCAGCCAATACCTCTGCACCAGCGTGCCCAACGGGAAGGCCTTGTCGAGTTCGGCCGCCAGCTTCTCCGCCCCTGCTGTATCGCCTGCCCGCGCCAGGGCCAGCGCCGCCATGGCCCGCACATCGCGGTTCGGGGCCAGCTTCACTGCCGCATGGGCCTCGGCACGCGCCTGCTCCCGGTTTCCCGCTTCCGCCTCGCGCAGCGCTGCCGCTGCCTGATAGGCTGCCGCACTCTCTTTGGCGTCGTTGTGCTGGGCTGAATCCATCGCCCTCCCGGTCAGCTCGTGCGCGTCCTTCAGCTTGCCGTACCAACCCTCAGTGTCCGCTTGCTCGGCCAGCAACAGGTCTTCCGAGCCTGGCTTTCCCATGGCGGCTGAGACCAACCTCGCCATCTGCGCCGCATCGCCCTTCAAAAAGGCCAACCAGTAGCGGCACAGGAGCAGGAGCTCGTGCTCCAGCCTGCGCTCCTCTGCCTCCTTGTACACTGCCTCCGCTTCGTCCAGCCGGTTGAGGTTCGTGTAGGCGATGCCGAGGTTGAGGTAGTTGACCCCATTATTTGGCTCCAGGCGCAGAGCCTCTCGAAATTCCACCAATGTCCTGTCATAGTTTCCCAGGGCGGCGGAAACGAATCCCAGCATTCTGTAAGGAAAGCCGTCTCTTGGGTAGGTCTGCTGCCACTGTTCGAAGGTCTGCGCCGCCTTCTCCAGCTCTCCCGCCGCAAACACGTAACAGCTCCCCTCGATGTAGAACCGCTCCCGTTCGCTTACCTTCCCCCGCAGCTCGTAAGCCTTGCGTGCATTTTCGGCCCCCCGCCCCACTTCGTTGAGGCTGAAGTAGACAGCCGACATCGTGCGGTAGGCCATGGCAAAACTCGGGTCGAGTTCCACCGCCCGTTGGAAGAAGGGCAGAGCGGCTGTGTCCCCTTTCGCATATTCCGTCTTTATTCCCAGGCTGTAGGCTTTCAGCGCCTCCAGCGATGGCGTGGTCGCTTCTTCCACCGGCGTGGCGTA
>JBEKAD010000516.1:0-4531 GCA_050018435.1 Terriglobia bacterium | reverse complement strand
GTCCTTGGCTTCGAGGATCCCTTCCGCCCCTACGCTTTCTACGCCATCGCCGGGCTGATCGTTGTGATCATTTACGATGTGCTGGCCAAGCGCCGGGGGCCGCAGCACCCATGATCCCCGGGCGATGCCCTTCGCGTGTCGCGCGCGCACCGAAGGTAGCGCTGACCTTTAGTGTATGGTGCCAGGACGTCCTTTACAGCGGGGGCACGGTCGATCGTACTGTGATTGACCGCGGGCCTTTCCCCATGACTACCCTGTGCACTCTGTAGTGCGCCTTTTCTTCGCGGCGCGAAAGGAATCTCGGAATGAGTAGTACAACGATGGAGCAATCTCGTATTTCCACGAAAATGCCCAGAGCGAGATCCATCGCAGAGTTTACCCTGAGGGGGGTTCCCGAAGGGCTCAGGATGACAGTCCGGCGGGCAGGGCGGAGGCGGGAAACAAGGAAGTTTCGCCGCAAATGAGACTGCGGTATCCTACGGACCCTTAAGATCGATCTCGAAGGGGTGCGTATGGGATCTTCCCGATTTGCCAAAGTGATGAACAGAAAACCATATCTTAGTCTCGCATGGCTAACGATTCTCTTCTTTCCGCAGGGCTTGTTTGCCCAAGAGCGCGGAAGGGCGCAAGAGGAGCCGCGTTTTGATCGCGTGGTGATTGAGTCTCTCGATCCGGACGCGTGGAACGGCGTGGTTTTTATGGCCAAGGCCTATCAGCAGCAAATCTCCTTCGCTCTGCGGGTGGGCTCGCGCCGGAGCCATTTCCTGGACGGAGAGAAGATCTTCAACGCGGTGAGTGAGGTGGGACCTCATGCGCCTGATGCTTCCTACTGTCGCGTGAGCTGGCGGCATCCCGCGCACGAAGCTCCGGTGACGCTGGAGTGGTCGCGTACCGATGAGACCACGGTGGTGGGCCGCCTCAATTCGACGCAAGGCCTGCAACTGGTGCTCGAAACTTATTTCCCCAACTCCCCCGGAGGGGCAACGGGCACTTACGCGGTGGATGAATCCCGGCGCGCCATTCTCGGTGAAAGTTATTTCGACAACGTCTTCAACCATGTGGCCCGCCTGGTGGTGATGACGGACCGGCCGCTGATGGGCAGCGGCGCTTATCGCTCGATGGCCGACTTGCAGGCCGGGATGGACGGTCCGGGGCGGCTGGTGGCGCCTATCCCCAACGATTTCCTCCAGGGAGCGGCAGGGTTGGAGTTTGCCGATTCTGCCCCCGCGCATTTTGTGGCCGTCATCGGCTGGGAAAAGGAATCGTTGCTGAATCAGGCGAGCGCGTTGCTGGCGGCGGGAAAGATCGACGCCATTCTCAAAGAAAAAGCCGAGGCCTACGCGGCGCGCCGCCCCACCGTAAGTGGATTGTTTGAAGGCGCGCCCGAGGCCATCGGCAATTCCATGTTCTGGAATACTCTTTACGCTCCCCAATTAGATCTCATTTTCCCCAGCATCAGCCGCCACTGGGCGCATGGCTGGGGCAACTGGGTGGTGGGCGAGTGGGACTGCTTTTTCGGCGCGCTCCTGACCAGCCTGGAGGACGAGGCGCAAACCAGCGCCGGCATTCGCGCCATCCTGTCGTCGCAGACGGATACCGGCGTTGTGCCCAACATGGCGTCGGGGGGAGGCATCAGTCCCGACCGCTCGCAGCCGCCCGTGGGCTCGTACGTGGTTTGGAAGGTTTACCAACGGCGGCAGGACCACGATTTGCTGGAGTGGGCTTATCCGCACCTGAAGAAGTGGCACGAGTGGTGGCTCAGCGATCGCGGGGACGGCCAACCCTGGCGCGATGGCAATCGCGACGGCCTGCTGGAGTGGGGCAGCGACCGGGGTTCGAAGCCCTCCAGCGGCGGGCGTGGGAACCTTCAGGCCGCCAAATGGGAAAGTGGCATGGACGATAGTCCCATGTATGACGACGCGATCTACGATCCCCACACCTACACGCTGAATCTCGCGGACGTTGGCTTGAATGCGCTCTACACGCTGGACGCGGAGTGCCTGGCAAAGATTGCCGCGATCCTGGGCAAGGAGGAGGACAGCCGGAAATTCGCTGCGGAGTACGAGCACATGAAGCAGCTTGTGCGCGAAAAACTCTGGAACGAGAAGGACGGAATCTACGAGAACCGCTTCTGGGAGGGGCGCTTTTCCAACCGCCTCTCCACCACGAATTTCTATCCCCTGTTTGCGGGCATCGCCACGCCCGAGCAGGCGGAGCGCATGATCAAGGAACACCTGCTCAATACCAAGGAATTCTGGGGTAAATACGTGGCCCCGACGATTGCTCGCGACGATCCGGCCTTCCCCGACCAGTTTTACTGGCGTGGGGACATTTGGGGGCCGACCAACTACATGCTCTACGAGGGCATCAACCGCTACCGGTTCGATGCGGTGGCGCTCGAATACGCGCAGAAGAACTACGACCTCTTCATGGATGATTGGCGGATCAACCAGCACGACAACGAGCAGTACTATACATGGGGCGGCACGGGCGGCGGCGACCCGCACTACACCTGGGGAGCGTTGCTGTGCTTGGTGCCGCTGGAGCAGTACATCGACGTGAATCCCTGGGAAGGCTTGCGGTTTGGCGCTCTCGACCCACCGGCGCAAGGGGATTTCCGCCGCGCGGTTTGGGAGAATCACACTTACGACATCACAATTGGTTCTAACAGGACAGCACTCGCGCGCGATGGGCGGGAGCGCTTTGAGGCAAACGCCGGTGTGGTGGTGAGGAATTACCAGACGTCGGCATCACAGTTGACCTTCAGCTTGAAAGCCCAACGCCCGGTCGTTGTCGTCACCCTGGAATTCGATGGCGGCGAATTGAATCTGAGAATCGACGGTAAGCCGATGGGGAAGGTGCGCGTGCAGCAGGGGCGCGCGAGTTTTCAACTTCCCGCGGGTGAGCACACCGTCGAGCTGGCGAGGTGATGTTGTTTAGGAGGTTGGGGAAAAACCCGTCGGGACTGTCATTCTGAGCACCGATAGCTGAAGGGCGGGTTTCCGGGATGTCAGAAACAGGTACCGAAGGGGAGGATTGATGGGAGCGTGGTAGGCCCCGGCAGGGGCCAAGCGTGAGTAGCCGCAGGTTTTAACCTGCGGGCAGCAAAGCCCACCTGCCTCCCCAATCCGTCAGCCGACGGATTGAACCTATGAAGGTTCGGCCCCTCCAGGGCCGGAAATATCTTTCGGTTTTCCTTTCCGTAGGTTTCACCTACGGCTGCTCACGTTATCCCGCTTCGCGGGACTCGCCACGCGCTCCGCGCATCCAGCAGGGAGGCGTTTTTCCGCAGCCTGTGAAGCCTCGCCCTTCCAAACCTGTCGCGAGAAATCTCGGTTACTCCAGGCTGCGGCCACGGGTTTCAGGGAGGGCGAAGGCAAGAACTCCGGCCAAGAGGAACGCCAGGCCGCTGATCCAGAAGGCCGACGCCAGGCCCCCACGGGCGGCGATGACGCCGATTGCCCACGGCGCGGCGGCGCTGAGAGCGCGTCCGAAATTGTAGGTCAGACCCATGGCCGAGGCGCGGAAGGAGGTGGGAAAAAGTTCTGCGGTGATGACGCCGAAGCCGGTGAAGTGGCCGGTGCCGAAGAAGGCGAGCAGCGGGCCGACGACCAACAAGGCCAGCGGATGCGCCCGCGCATAGAGCGGCACAAGCAGCGCCGCGACGAATAGGTATAAGACATAGGTCCGTTTGCGGCCCACGGCATCGCTGATGAATCCAAATGTCACATAGCCGAGCCACATGCCAGCCTGCATGGCGATAATCCAGGTGGAAGAAGCGGCGAGCGATAGGCCTCGGCCGCCGCGCGCGATCGGCAACGCGAGGTAAGAGGGAATCCAGGTGAACAGTCCCCACCAGCCAAAGAGCGCGGCGCTATTCATCAGCACGGTTACCAGGATCACCTTGGCGTAGCTGCGAAAGGAGCGGGGCTGGGGATTCGGGACACGGGACACGGGATCCGGGATTCGCCCAGGACAAACTCTGGGCGCGCTGCCCGAAGCACGAACCCCAGTGTCCGAGTCCCGAACCCCGTGTCCCGAGCCCCGTGTCCCAAGTCCCGTGTCCCGAATCCCGTGTCCTTCCCGTTGCGCCAACCAGAGTGGCGACTCTTCGACGCTGCGGCCAATCCAAAGCGTGACGAGCGCGGGGAGAATGCCGGCGAAGAAGACGGGCCGCCATCCCCAGCGCGGCATGATGAGCGCAGCGATCACGGCCGCCAGCGCGTAGCCGATGGCGAAGCCTGACTGCATGAGTCCCAGCGCTTTGCCGCGATGCTGATCGGGCCAGGTTTCGGATACGAGCGCCGCGCCCGTGGCCCATTCGCCGCCCATCCCCAGGCCCACGCCGAGGCGCAGCGCGGCCAGTTCCCACAAGCCGCGCGAGAATCCGCAAGCTGCGGTAAATACCGAATAGACGATGATGCTTACGATCAGAGCCACGCGGCGGCCAAAGCGGTCGGCAAGGAGGCCGAACAGAATGCCGCCGGCGGCGGAGGCGATGAGCCTGACCTAGGCGAGCAGTCCCGCTTGC
>JBEKAD010000515.1:0-4533 GCA_050018435.1 Terriglobia bacterium | reverse complement strand
ACCCAGGCCGTTGGCCTGGGCTGAGGTAGTTCGCCCCTTTGGGGCTCGATTGGGCATCAGCAGCATCAGCACCCCCGGTGTCCAGCAAAAGATGTGGGACACGATCAGCTCCCCCAAGGGGGAGAGGGCAGAAGAATTCTTAGTTTTGGTGCTGCCTTCATGAGTCTCTCTGCCCCAACAGGGAGAGGGTGCTGACCACTGAGAGCTGACCACTGAAGATTTCTGCCCTCTCCCCCTTGGGGGTCCAAGGGATGTGTTGTTTTGAGTTTACTTCCCTCTCCCTTGGGGGAGAGGGGGAACCGCAAGGCGGAGGGGGCCCCACGTTTTGCGGGTGGTGGGGGTGAGGGGGTCGAATATTGCGAACAGTCAGCTTAAGTGAACAGTATTGGCCCTTGCAGGGCGCGAAAAACCGTCCCTACTTGTTGCATCCGTGCGCACATGGCGTCAGAATAGGGGGAACTGCCCATGCGTGCGATTTCCGACGAGGGTGCGTTCTCAGCGGGCGGCGGCCGGGGCGCTGGCGCGGCGTTGCGGCCTTAGGGCTGCGAACTCCGGCTGTGATTTGCCGGTCAAAGAAGGGGGAGATATGAAAGCAGGGGGAATGATTGTGGGATTGGTGATCGTGGTGGCGATTATCTGGTTCGTGATGAAGTCGCAGTTCTCTCAAGGACCCGCAGGGACGCAACCTCCCGCCGAGACCATCAACGTGGTGGGCGTAAAGAGCGACCTGCTGGCCATCGCGCAGGCCGAGAGGATGTACATGGCGAGCCACGGGTCCTATGTGTCGATTGACGAGCTCCAGCAAGACGGCTCGATTACCTTTTCCGGCGCGAACCGGCGCGGCTACAGTTACACCGCGGAGGTGGACGATGGCCAACATTTCAAAATTACGGCCAAGCCCTCGGACCCCGCCAAATCCAGTTGGCCGATCCTTTCCATCGATGAAACGATGCAAGTATCACAGTAAGAACTTGTCCTTGGTCCTTTGTCCTTAGTCCGTTGTCGGCTGTCCGCGGTCGGCGCCCACGAATGTGGTTCTTACCACTGACAACGGACCACGGGCAACGGACCAAGGACCAAGGACACTGCAACCCAAGGAGCCTCCATGCGAATTGAAGCGCGAGCGCCCGCACGAGTGGATTTGGCGGGCGGAACTGTAGATATCTGGCCGCTCTACCTTTTTCATCCCGGAGCACAAACGGTTAATATCGCCATCCGATGCTATGCCTCGTGTGTGATCGACACCCGCGCCGACCGGCGCATCGTACTCGCCTCGCAGGACCAGGGATTGCGGGAAAGCTGGGAAAACCTCACCGCCCTTTCTCTCGGCACCTCGCAATTGCCCTTGCTGCGGGAACTGGTGATGTTTTTTGAGCCCCGGCGCGGCTTGAACATCAAGACCAGTTCGCAGGTGCCGGCCGGCGCGGGTCTGGGAGGCTCCTCGGCGCTGAATATCGCCCTGTGCGGAGGCCTGGCGCGCGTTACGGGCAAGCGCTGCACGCGCAGCACCATTCTGGAGATTGCCAAGAACGTGGAGGCCATTGTCATCCGCGTGCCCACCGGCTGGCAGGACTACTTCCCGGCGCTTTACGGCGGCGCTAACTCCGTTCATCTGGAGCGCGACGGCGTGAAGGTCGAGCGCCTGCCTCTGCCATTCGCCGACGTGGAAAAGCGGTTTGTGCTTTGCTACACGGGCCAGCCGCGCAATTCCGCCATCAACAACTGGGAGGTGATGAAATCCCACATCGACAACGACGAGCGCGTCCTCAAGAATTTCGATCAGATCACCACCATCGCCAGCCAGATGCGTGAAGCGCTGCTGGCGCGGGATTGGAACGACGTGGCAGAGTTGCTGGCGCTGGAGTGGGAAAATCGCAAACGCAATTTCAAAGGTATCTCCACACCGAAGATCGACCGCATGATCGAACACACCCGGAAGCAAGGAACCATGGCCGCCAAGGTTTGTGGGGCGGGAGGTGGCGGATGCGTGGTCTTCATGGTCCGCCCGGGCACCAAGCAGGCGGTCGAAAACTCCCTGGTCCAAATGGGCGGGCAGATCATCAACTTCGCCATTTCGAGCACCGGGCTGGAAGTTCGCGCCGATCAAGTCGAGCGAACCCGGGAAGTGCGATGAATTGGGACGGAGCATTCATTGAGGATGACCAACTGCGCCCCATCTGGCGATTCTTTCTTTCCGTCGTGCTCTTGTTCGCCACTTTCGTGCTCATGGGGGAGATGCTGAGAATGGTCTTTCTCATCCGGAAGGTTCATCCCAGTGAATCGGTGGCGGCCTTCTGGCATTCCCTCGTGGGCCTTATAGCCATTATCGCAGCATTCAAGCTGATGACTGCGGTCTTCGACCGGCGACCCCTGGGTTCCGTGGGCTTGGCGTTTCACCCTCGGTGGTGGAGGGAACTGGGTCACGGCTTGGCGGTGGGCGCCGCCATGCTGTTCCTCGCGATCGTGTTGGAGTGGGGTTGCGGCTTCGCGCACTTCACCTTTACCCCGCATCCGATGCTGCGGGCGGGATCCTTCAGCTTTATGATTTTTGCCGTGGCGGCGACCAATGAGGAGGCCATCTTTCGCGGATACCCGTTCCAGCGGTTGGCTGAATCCATCACTCCCGTGGGGGCCATTGCCGCCACTTCCGCGTTATTTGGCCTTGTTCACCTCGCCAATCCGCACAGGACGTGGATGTCCACGCTCAACACCGCGCTGGTGGGAATCCCCTTCTGCATTGCCTATTTACGGACCCGTTCCTTGTGGATGCCCATCGGAATGCACTTTATCTGGAATCTTCTCCTGGGCTTTTTTCTGGGGTTGCCCGTCAGTGGTTTTACCGTTTCAGCCAGCGTCTTTACTGCGCGCGTGCGGGGCCCCATTTGGCTGACCGGTGGCCAATACGGCCCGGAAGGCGGCTTGCTGTGGATGGGAGCAATTTTAGTTGTGACCGTGTACCTGTCGTTCACGAAAAGCATCTATACGAGTGAGGAAATGAAAGCCCTGGTTTTTGCTCCGGTGACAACACGGTGGCCTGAGCCGCCGATCACAATTTTTTCGGCTCCTTCCGAGGAAGAGACGAAAAGAGACTGATTCCCATGTCTGCCTGGCGTTTAGAGACTCACGCCCGCTCTGAAAAAACCACCAGGAGTTGGCTATGGCGGAGCTTGTGGGTGGCCAGCGCCTTGGTCCTTATTCCGTCCGGTTTTCCCAAAGAGGGCATGGATCGCAACGCCCGTATTGACATCATCCGTGGCCTTTTGCGGGAAGTGGCGGTGACTAAGGTTCCCCTGCCTCGCGGGAAAAGGGGCGTGCGCGTGGATGCGCAGGGAAAGTTGGACCGGACGGAAGCCCAAAAGGAAATGCACATCAACGGTATGGCCATGCAAGCGGGCATGCCCGCAGAGATTACCAAGATTGAGTTCAAGTCGAACCAGGTCATTTTCGAGCTCAACGGAGGCGGAAAATCCGGGAAGAAGTGGTACCAGCACATCGAGATCGGCATGGGGACGGCGACTAGCCCGATTGGTCCGCAACAACAAACGGTCACCGCGTTCGGGTCCTCGGTCACGGTGGACTATGGCAAGGCCCTTCCTGACCTTACCGTACCCCAGGTGAAGAAGATTCTCTCCGGCGTCCTTGATTTCGAGCGTCACTCACCCACCGTGTTGTACTCGCCGAGTGTCACGCCCGAGGTCAAGGAGGCCATCAAGAACCACAAAGTGATCGTCGGGATGGACCGTGACGCGGTGCTTTCTGCTAAAGGCTCGCCCGACCGGCGCGTGCGCGAGGTTCGGAACGGCGCTGAGCAGGAAGACTGGATCTACGGAAATCCTCCCCACGTACTCTTCGTCACCTTCGATGGCGACCAAGTGGTGGCGGTGAAGCAATATTGAGCCCCCAGATCCCACTCCTGGGGCCCCGGGTTAGCTGCACCCCCCAGCACGCAATGCCTACTAGGTTGGCATTGCCTTTGGAATCCAGGGTGCGGCGTCTTCCTGTTCTACCCATGTATTGAGCTTTTTCGCGCATGCGATGGACGGACAGTCTGTCCCACAAGGCCTTTTAGCTTTGACTTAGTTCGTTAGGCCGAATAGAATTTTTGATTTAGGTCAACTCTATTGAACTACACTGGAGGTAGCAATCATGCCTGTTAAGGTTGGAATCAACGGTTTCGGGCGCATTGGCCGAAACCTTCTGCGCGCATCCCTGAACGAGCCCGGGATCGAAATCGTCGCCGTAAATGATATTACTGATCCCAAGACTCTGGCCCATTTGTTGAAATACGACTCGGTTTTCGGCATCTTCGACGCCACCGTGGGCTTCCGCGAGGACGCCATTACCGTCAACGGCAAGTCAATCCGCGTCTTCAAAGTGAAGGACCCCGCTGAACTCGACTGGTCCTCGCTCGGCATTGAGGTGGTTGTCGAGTCCACAGGTCTGTTCACCAAAGCTGACGACGCCAAGAAACATCTGAAAGGCACGGTGAAGAAAGTCATCATCTCCGCCCCGGCGAAGGGTGAAGACATCACC
>JBEKAD010000514.1:0-4535 GCA_050018435.1 Terriglobia bacterium | reverse complement strand
AGGGAGGAATGATGGGACCAGGGCAGGCCCCGGCAGGGGCCAACCGGGAGTGCCGTAGGTGAAACCTACGGATAGCGGAGCCCACCCGCCCTTCCAATCCGTCAGTCGACGGATTGACCCTGCGAAGGTTCGGCCCCTCCAGGGCCGGAACGCCCTCTCGGCTTCCATTTCCGTAGGTTTCACCTACGACTACTCACGTTATCCCGCTTCGCGGGATTCGCGGCGCAGCAACTGAACGACGGGCTCACGCCGCCTTCCCGGCTCGCTGCTGCTCACCGCCTTTCTAAAGCTTGCTACCCAAGAATCGCGATTGACAGGAGCGGAAAACCGCGGAAAAGACGTTCACCCTCACGGGATGTGTGTTATAGAGATTTTGGGAGAAATCCTAGACTCACACCCGGAGGGTGAACGATGGAAGCAAGCCTACCGCAATTGATTCTGCCCATCAAGCTGGAAAGAAGTTCGGAGCGATTGACCAGTCTGGGGGGGCTGGTGGTGTTGGAGGAGTTGGCGCGAGCGGTGGGGTTGTGGGAGGAAGTGGACCGAGCGTTGGAGGGACCGAAGTCGGGGCGAGGGTATCCGCCGCAACGAGTTTGTGCAGGCGTTGGTGTGGATGCAACATGCGGGGGGCCGGCGGCTGGAGGACTTGCGGGAATTGCGGGCCGAGCACGAGGTGCTGGGGACGTTGGGCTTGGAGGCGGTGCCGGACGCGGGGACGGTAGGGGACTGGCTGCGTCGGCAAGGGTGGACGGGGGCGGAAGCGATCCAACAAATTAGTAGGAAACTGGTCGCGCCCTGTTTGCCGTCGGAGGAAGTGATTCTGGATGTGGACGCGACGGAGATCGAGGCGGAGAAGCAGGATGCCCAGTGGACCTACCAGCACGTGCAAGGCTACATGCCGCTGGTGGGGTATGTGGACGGGGTGTGCGTGGGCCACGAGTTTCGGGAAGGCAACCAGAGTCCGGGCGCCGGGATCTTGGCGTTTGCGCAGCGCTGTGAGGGGGCGCTGCCGGCGGGGAAGCGGATTTATTTCCGCAGCGACAGTGCGGCCTATCAAGCCGCGGTGATCAACCATTACAGTCAACCGGGGCGGAGCTTCAGCATCACCGCCGATCTGGACGTGGCGGTGAAACGTGAGATTCGGGACCTGCCGGAGGCGGCTTGGCAACCCTACCGGACCCCCGAGGGCATCGCCACGGACCGCGAGATCGCCGAGACGGTGCACAGCATGAACGGCACCGAGCAGGCCTTCCGGCTGATCGTTTTGCGGTGGCCGAACCCGCCGCCGAACCTGTTCGAGGCCGACCGGTATTGCTATCACGCGGTGGCCACGAATCGGGAGGAACCGGCGAGCGCGGTGATCTGGAAACACAACCAGCGCGGGGAGAGCGAGAACTGGCACAAGGAACTCAAGGTGGGTTTCGCGATGGAGCAGATGCCGTGCGGGCAGTTCGAGGCTAACGCCCTGTATTTTGCCATTGGAGTGCTCGCGTATAACTTGGCCCAACTCCTGAAACGGCAGGTGCTGCCGGCCTCGTACCGCACGACGACCGTGGCGACTCTGCGCTGGAAGCTGTACCGGTGGGCGGGTAAGCTGGTGCGCCACGCGCGCGGCGGGATGCTGCAGATGAAGGCCGACGTGGAGAAATGGCGCTTATTGCCATCCGCCCGGCTCTGCTGCGCGACGCTGCGAACCTGAGAGGAGAAGGCCAGTAAGGAGTGGTTGTCGAAGGACGGCGCGGCGGTGTGCGCGGGTGGCGGGGAGAAACTATCGGGAGGACCCATGGACCCCTGAACCTTGACCGCAATTGAGTCGCGAGCTGCCCCTTACTAACCACGGCTCGCGGCATCTGACGTTTCTACTATCGCGGGAACGCGCTACATCGCTCAATCGCGATTCTTGGGATGCAAAGTCTTTCTGGAGTCGAACCGAGCCGCATGATACAGTACTCAAAGGCCTCACGTGCCCTCGCAATTGAGGCGAGGATGGAAACCAAATTGGGGGCAGGACCGTGTGCGCTCGCAGAAGAACCGCAGGCGAGCGAGAAGCTGGCGGGCCGCCCCTCGCGTAGTCCCAAAGTTCTGTTGACGAGTGTTTGCCGCCCCCTCGGGCCCGCTCACGGGGACGCTCCGAGTGTGGGGTACGAAGTGCTCCACGGACAGGTCACCCGCGCCCAGGGCATCTTCAGCCCGCGCTCCGTAAATTTCACCTATGGGCTAGATTACATCGCCGCCAACCTGGATGCGCCTGCCGTGGCGCTCCAATACCCGTCGCATCGCGAGTTGGTGCGTGAACTGAAGAAGGGGCCGGACTACGTTGGTATTTCCTTCAACTTGGTTTTATTCCATCGCATGAAGGAAGTGGTGGCGTTGGTGCGCCAGCACGCGCCGCGCGCCAAGATCGTTCTGGGCGGTTATGGAACGGTTCTGGACGACGCCACGCTGGCCCCCTACGGCGACTACGTTTGCCGCGGTGAGGGCGTAGCGTTCTTCCGCGCCCTGTTGAATGAACCGCCCCGGCCCATGCCCTACGATCATCCTTTGGTGTTGCTCAACTTGAAGGTTTTTTCAATGCCCATGCACCGCACCGGCGTGATCTTCGCCGGGCTCGGCTGCCCCAATGGCTGCGACTTCTGCTGCACGTCGTATTACTTCAAACGCCGCCACATTCGCCTGCTTCCCACCGGCGACGACATTTTCCGCGTCGTCGAGCGCTACCTCGAGGTCGACCCGCGCATGAGCATGGCGATTCTCGACGAAGATTTCCTGCTCGCCAAAGACCGCGCCACCCGCATGCGCGAACTGGTGCTGGCCCGCGGCACGCCCCTTTCCATTTTTGCCTTCGCGTCCGTCAAAGCCTTGAGCCGCTTCACTCCTCAGGAACTGCTGGAGACCGGCGTCGACGGTGTCTGGGTGGGGTACGAGGGAAAACGCTCGGGCTACCCCAAACAGCAGGGCAAACCCATCGAAGAATTGATTCCCGAATTGTGCTCGCACGGCATTACCGTGCTCTCCTCCATGATCCTGGGCTTCGAATATCAAACGCCGGATATCATTCGCGAGGAGATGGCGGAATTCCTGGCGTTGCGGCCCACCTATGCTCAATTTCTCATCTATGGCCCCACGCCCGGCACGCCCTTCTACGAGCGGGTGATGCGGGAAGGACGCTTTCGCCCCGACATGTTAGCGGACCCCGAACGTTATTACCGCAACTGCGATGGCTTCACCTCCATGGTGTTGCATCCCACCATGAAGCCGGGAGAGATCGAGGCCTTGCAGGGCGAATGCTTCGACACAGACTTCCGGGTCAATGGACCTGCCATCCTGCGATCGGTGGAGGTCTGGTTCCAGGGTTGGAAGCGCTACCACGATTCCAGTTCACCCTACCTGCGCGCCAAAGCGGAGCGCTGGGCGGAGGAGATTCGGCGCGCCTATCCGCTTTTCCGCGTAGCGAAGCGCTCCGGGCCGACGCCGGAAGCCGCGGCTCGTCTGGAAGCGGAGATTCGAACTGCCCTCGGCCCGCCCTCCTTGCGCCAGCGCGCGCTTTCGTGGCTGGCGCCCGCCGCTGCCGCTTGGACCGGCTTTACGCTGCGCCACGACTTGCTCCAACACCCCAAGTTGGTCCGGCGCGCTTATCGCACCACTCCTTGGGCATTGCGCTCCGGCGAGCTCGGTTCGCTCCGCGTGAGCCTGGAGCGCGCCTTGCACAGCACGCTGGTGAAGATCGAAGGGGCCCTGGACCGCCCCAGCGCGAAACGCCTGGCCGCCGGCATCCGCGCCCATCTGCGCGGCAACGATGCGGACGTCAAGGTTGTCGTGGCGGAGGGGACGCGCGCCAAGCTTCGGGATCTGCGGCTTCTTGCCCAGGAACTTGCCCCGCTGCGCCACCGCATCTCCATCTCGGTTCCGTCTACTCCTGAAACCTGGACTTTCCTGGAGAGCGCTTAGGGTTCGGCGCGGACCTCGCTAGACCTTGGAGTGGACGACGCGGACGGAAGGCATGCCATCGGGCTCATCCACGAGCTCGATATCCTGGAAAATATTCGGTGATTCTTTCTTGAAGGCGCGGAAGACCTCGACCGCCAGCAAGCGGATTTCCGTATCGGCGTGGATGCTGCCGCGCAGTTCGAGGAAATGCCGCCAGGCACGCGAATTTCCGGTCACGAAAATCTTGGTTTCGGTGGCGTTGGGAAGAATTGAACGGGCTGCCTGGCGCACCCACTTGCGCCGGTCGCGCGGAGTCATTTCCGGATGCTTCTGCTGCACGTATTGCGCGGTGGCCTCGGCGAGTTCGGTATACGCTTTGCGCAGAGATTCGATACTCTGCTGCCATTTCTCGCGCAAGGCGGCGTCCTCCTGGTAGAGCGGCGGCACCACGTAGCGCGCGCCGCTTTCGTCCACGTAGCGCTGGGAAAGCTGCGAATAACCGAAGCCCGCGCGGTGGCGCACCAGTTCGTGCGTGAGGGCGCGGCTGACTCCGGTGATCAGCAGGCACCACACGGCGTGCTCGAGCACGCTGCCGTGCTTGGAAGCGA
>JBEKAD010000513.1:0-4544 GCA_050018435.1 Terriglobia bacterium | reverse complement strand
GCATGTCTGCGTTTTCCCTCTCGATTCCGCGCGTGACCTCAACGGAGCGCCCGTTGACATCCGTCTCCCGACAGTTCCGTGAGGCACTCTTCTTTTACACTGGGCTGGATTTTGTGTCAGTTCAGTAAAGCTCACCGGCTTGGTCAAGAGTGCTCATTCCATGTCGCGGGAGGTTCGCTTGCAAGGCCGGTATCGTCAGACGGTAAGCCTTCCGTCTACGGTTCGGAGGTAATGCTGTGCCAATTTGCTTGGGAGTTTGGTGAATTCTGAACCGGCAGCAGGTGTAGCGCGGACCTGCTCTGTAGTCCGCGGCTCGTCCCCGATGGGCAAGGAAAAGCCGCGGACCTACAGAACAGGTCCGCGCTACCCTTCCCCGGCCTGAGTTTCTGCCCATCATGGGCAGCCGCAAGGCTGTCAAGGCTCAGGAGGAACGGCGCTCACCCTGCCGCTTGCCGCAGCATGGTGGCGGCGTGTTTCAGGACGGCGTCGGTGATTTGGCTGCCCGATAACATGCGCGCCAATTCTTCGGCGCGTTCCTTTTCGCCGGCCAAGGGTTTGATGGTGGTCACCGTGCGGTTGGCGCGCGCGGATTTTTCCACGTAGAAGTGGCTATCGGCGAAGCAGGCAATCTGCGCCAAGTGGGTAACGCACAGCACTTGCGCGTCGCGAGCCAGCCGCTTCAATCGTTGACCTATGCACTCCGCCACGCGGCCGCCGATGCCGGAGTCAACCTCATCGAAAACAAAGGTCACGTCGCTGTGGCGGGCGCCGCGCGCGCCGCGGCTCACTCTGGCCTGCCCCACTACAGTTTTCAAGGCCAGCATCAGCCGCGAGATTTCCCCGCCCGAGGCGATTTTTTCCATCACCCGCAGTTCCTCCCCGACGTTCGGCGAAATGCGGAATTCAATTTCATCAATTCCCGTTGCGCCGCCCTGGCCTTCCGGGGCGCTTTCAAATTGGACCTCGATGCGGGTCTTTTCCATGCCGAGCTGTGCGAGTTCCTCGCGCACCAGCCTCACCAGCCGCCGCGCTGCGTCGCGCCGCTTTTCCGACAGCGCTTCGGCGGCCTTCCGATACTCGGCCGCCGCTTTGGCCAAATCTTTCCGCACGGTTTCACGCCGCTCATCGGCATGTTCCAAACTGGCCAAGTTCTGGCGCACCTCGTCAGCGTAGGCCAGGATCGCTTCCACGCTGCTCCCGTACTTGCGCTTCAAGCGATCGATCAGCGCCAGCCGGTCCTCGATTTCTTCCAGGCGGGCGGGATTCGCTTCGAGATTTCCCACGTAGTCGCGCAGGAAAGCCGCGACATCCTCCAGCGTAGCGCGCGCCGCGGCCAGCGGCTCGATCTCCGGGGCGATGGCGGAGTCGTACCGGCGCAGCTCATCGAGCTGGCGCGCGGCGGCCGCCACGCGGGAAATCGCGGCACCTTCGTCCTCGTATAGCTCCTCGAAAGCACTGGTGGCGGCGGCGCGGATTTTTTCCAGGTTGCAAAGGATTTTTCGCTCTTCCTCCAGGCGTGCGTCTTCCCCCGTTTGCAGCTTTGCCTGCTCGAGCTCGCGCACTTGAAAGCCCAGCAGGTCAAGGGTGCGCAGCCGCTCCTGTTCGTTGTGGCTGAGCCCCTCCAGCTCCTGCTCGAGCTCGCGGCGCCGCACGTGCAGGGCGCGTAGGGTTTCGAGTTCCGAACTTACGCCCGCGAACTGATCGAGCAAGCTGAGCTGCGCGTCGGGCGCGAAGAGTGACACATGCTCGTTCTGGCCGTGCATTTCCACCAGACGGCGAGCCAGCGAGCGGACGGCGGCCAAGGTAACGGGTTGGTCATTCACGAGCATCCGACTCCTGCCGCCGGCTTGCAGTTCGCGCCGCAAGATCAGCTCGCCTTCATCGCTCCCCGCCACCCCGTATTCCTCCAGCCAATCGGCCCACGGAGCTTTTCCTTCGGCAGAAAAAACGGCGGTGACGAGCGCGCGGTCCTCCCCGGTGCGAATGACCTCGGACGAGGTGCGCCCGCCCAGCGCTAATCCCAGCGCGTCCACCAGGATGGACTTGCCGGAACCGGTTTCCCCGGAAAGCAGGTTCAAGCCCGGCCCAAACTCCACCGCCAGGTTATCGATGACGGCATAGTTCTGAATGTGAATTTCGCGCAGCATGGCGTTTTCGGGGAGAGTCTATCACAATGGTAGGTGGTAGGTGGTAGATGGTAGGTGGGGGAAAGGCAAACCAAGCGTGGTAGGTGGCAGATGGTAGGTGGGGGAAAAGCAAACCACTCCGCTTGCATATTACCATTTGCCTTTCCCTTCCCCCATCTACCACCTACAACCTACCACCTACCTCCCGTTGACTGCCTTGGGTCGGTGTGTTACGTTCAATTGACAAGTTTTTTCAGTCTCCTGGTCTCGACAAGGAGGTTAATTGGCTGCTGCACTTCTGGTTTTCTACCAGGGTTTCACGCAAGATTTCTACCAAGGCGAAGTTTGGCAACTCTTGACGAACACGGGTCCGGTAGCCAGACTTGTCCTGCTGATGCTTCTGGGGTTTTCGATTCTCTCTTGGGCGATTATCTTCCGAAAATTTCGCGTCTTTCGGGCCGCGCAGCACGAATCTCTGGAATTCCTCAAGGTCTTCCGGCAGAGCAAGAAGCTGTCGGAGATTCGAGCTTTCTGCCGCACCCTGAAGGAGAGCCCGCTGCCGGGGGTCTTCCTGTCCGGCTATCGCGAAATTGAGAGCCAAGCCACCATGGGTGAGAATCCGGGCAAGCCGCGGATTCGCAGTCTGGAGGCGGTGCGGCGCGCCCTCCAGATGGGTGCCTCGACCGAACTCGGCCGGCTGGAACAATGGCTGGTATGGCTGGCCACCACCGGCACGGTCACTCCTTTTGTGGGGTTATTCGGTACCGTTTGGGGCATCATTGATGCTTTCCATGGCCTGGCAACGGCCGGCACCGCATCTTTGCACAGCGTGGCGCCGGGCATTGCCGAAGCCCTCATCACCACGGCGGCGGGGCTATTCACCGCCATCCCCGCGGTCATCGCCTACAACATCTTTCTCCAGCGCATCAAAGAATTTGGGACACAGATGGACGATTTTGCGCTGGAGTTCTTGAACATGACCGAGCGCTACTTCACGGATTGAATCATTGGGTCATCGGGTCATCGAGCCATTTCACTTGCCGATTGCCGATTTTGGGTCAAAGGTCTTTCAGTTATCAATCGGCCGTCGAAATTCGAAAATGACTCCATGGCCAAATGACCCAATGAACAAATGACTCAATGAGGCAATAATAAGATGGCCTTCACCAACCCAAAAGGCAGAACCCAAACTTCCCTTTCCGATATCAACATCACCCCTTTTGTGGACGTTGTCTTGGTGCTCTTGATCATCTTCATGTTGACGGCCCCGATTCTGGAATCGGGGATTGAAGTGGATCTCCCCAAAACCAAAACCGTCAAAATCGTTTCCGAGGAAAAGGTCGTCATCACCATCGACAAGAAGCAAAATATCTATGTCGGGAATGATCCCGTTAATATTCACCGGCTGGCCGTGACCGTCCTGGACCAGCTCAAGGGAGCCGGCACACAACCGGTTTTTATTCGCTGCGACCAAAACGTGAGTTTCGGGGCGTTTGCGCGGGTGGTGGATGCTCTGAAACAGTCGCCTGTTCCCATTACCAACCTTAATATTGTTACGGAGCCTTTGGAGACCAAGCCGGGACCGTAAGGGCAGAAGGCAGTAGGCAGAAGGTAGTAAGTGGTAAGCTGAAGACCAAGGGTTAACTGGCGGGCGCTGGTTTTCCCCAGCACCTGAAACCTGGCACCTAACACCTGAAACTATGAGCACGCATGTTTTGGCAGTAATGGATGATCGCCGCGACAACCTGCGCGGCACACTGCTGCTTTCCCTGATTCTGCACTCCGTGCTCTTTGTGGTCGTCGTGACCTACACCATGATCGGCTTCCATTTGGGCGGCGTGGGCCGGGAATGGGGTGAGGGACGCGCGACCCGTATGAACGCGGTGACCAATCTGCCGGGAATTCCCCTGCCTGCTCCTCTGCTGACCACGCCCAGCACCGTCGCCACCCAGAACACGGGGCTTTATAAGACGGAGCCCCAACCCAAGGAAGAACCGCCCCCGGAGGCGCAGCAGATTCCCAAATTCAAAGAGGCGGTGAAACCCGAAAGACTGGAAAGGGTCAACAAGCGCATCCAGAAAACCGAGGTCGAGCCTCCGCCGAATGCCATCCCCTACGGTGAGACCGGAGCGCCCACGATGAACTACACCCAAGTGGTGACCCCCGGGGGGTCGGGTGGCGTGAGCATCGGCGAGGGGAACAGTTTCGGCACCCGATACGGCTGGTATGTGGCGTCGATGCGCAATCGCATCAGCGCCAACTGGCTGCTGGCGACGGTCAGCCCCAATATCGTGTCGGCCCCGCGCGCCTATCTCACGTTTGAAATCTTGCGCGATGGTACGGTGAACAACGTGCAGATGACGCAAAGCAGCGGCATTCCAGAAGTGGATCGCTCCGCCTTGCGGGCCATCCTCGCCT
>JBEKAD010000512.1:0-4552 GCA_050018435.1 Terriglobia bacterium | reverse complement strand
TTTGAAGAGGGTCGCAGTGTCCTTGACTTGGCGGGTTTATGGCAGGATCTGGAAGAATTACTGGGCTGCAAGGTTGACGTCGCGGAACCCGAGGGCCTGCACTGGTACATCCGGGACCGAGTGTTGAAAGAGGCCGTACCGTTGTGAAGGACGAGCGGCTCTACCTTATCCACATCGTTGAGTGTGTCACCCGCATCCAGCAACATACCAGCGAAGGCAAAGATGTGTTCATGAGCGATACAAAGACCCAGGATGCGGTCCTGCGAAATCTCCAGATCTTGGCAGAATCGACGCAGCGCATCTCCCGCAATCTGAAAGCGGCCCACCCGGAAGTTGAATGGAGCAAGATTGCGGGGCTCCGGAACATTCTAGTGCACGACTATCTGGGCATCAATTTGGTCCGCGTTTGGGAGATCCTCCAACACGGCTTGCCTGAACTCAAGAATCAAGTCGCCAGCATTCTCAAAGCGCTCGGCGAACCATAATAAGCAGGTGCACCATGTCGGAACTCTTAGAGGAAATCTCCCAACAGCCCGCGGCGCTTTCCGGGTTGCGGAAATTCTACGCCAGCCCCGGGGCTATCCCGGCGAAGGGCTTGCGGAGCTTGGCGCGGCATTGGCCGCCGACGGTGGTATTCACCGGGATGGGCTCGTCGCTTTTCGCGGCGTACCCGGCGCAGGCCTATTTGACGGAACAGGGTGTGCGCGCCCTGGTGTGGGAAACCGCTGAACTGGTGCACCACCATCTGAAGATCTTGCGATCTGACACCTTGCTGGTGGTGGTCTCGCAGTCGGGCCAAACCGCAGAGGTGCTGCGCTTGCTGGAAAATTTGCCCGCCAAGGCTCGCGTGCTGGCGGTGACGAATGTGGAAGCCAGCCCCCTGGCAAAGCGCGCGAGCCTGCTTCTGCCCTTGATGGCCGGCGGGCAGGTTGCCGTCAGCACTAAGACTTACACCTGCTCGGTGGCCGTGCTGATGTACTTGGCCTTTGCGATCGCGGGCAAGGCGCCCGGCCCCCTTACCCAGGAAGTAATGCGCGCGGTGGAAGCCGAGGAAAAGATGCTGGAGCGCCGCGAGGTGCTGATGCCGCCCATCGTGGAGTTTTTCAACCGGCCACCTTACGTGGCGCTGATGTCACGCGGGGCGGACCTCGCAACCGCTTACCAAGGAGCGCTGATGCTAAAAGAAGTGGCGCGGCTGGCGGCCGAACCCATCAGCGCGGCACAATTCCGCCATGGACCGATGGAAATCATCAACCCGAACCATCGCTACGTCGTTTTTGCCCGCCGGGGAAAAACCGGCAAACTGCTCCTGAAACTCGCCGGCGACATCCGGAAATCGAGCGGGCGGGTGCTGCTCTTCACGGATATGCCCTTTGACGACGCCATGAACGTCCGGCTGGTTCGGCTGGAACCTCTACGGATGGGATTGGGAACACTGGTGGACAGCGTCTACATCCAACTACTGGCGCACGATGGGGCGTTGCAGGCGGGACTCGAACCCGGGAAGTTTGAGATTGCGGAAAACGTGACGCGCGAGGAGTAAGTTCCTCCCCATGTGTGATTTATAGGGGACGAGGGGCCTCCAACCAAAGGGGAATCCTGGAACATTTCCCCTCGGGCGGAGGGGACACACATCCCCCCCGCCTCGGCGATGTACTGAACGCCGAAATTGATGCCGAGAGGCCCGCCTTGCCGAGGCAGAGCTCCCCCTCAGCAAAGTGATCACGACTGGCATTTTTGGAGACGAAGCCCTTAGTTCCTGGAGCGCAGTTCCTGGCAGGTGACACAATACCGTGCCCAGGGGATAGCCTTAAGGCGATTAGAGGAAATCTCTTCGCCACACGCTTCGCACACGCCGTAAGTTCCACCGGCACAACGCGCAAGCGCTCTCTCAATTTCCTTCAGCGTTCGGCTGCGCAGATTGGCAGTAACTACCGTGACATCCTGCTCAACGGTCCTAACGGCAAACTCCACCGCATCAGGAGACTGCACACTGGCAGATAGGGCCTCGGGTTCACTCCGCGTGGAAGCCAAAATTTCGTCGCGCTTCTTCAGCAAAAGACTTCGATATACCCTTTTTGGAGACTTCACCACTGTACGCATACTCATCCGTCCTTCCCAAATCCTTCTAGGAAAACCTTTCGTTTTAAGGTCTGCCCGTGGATTCGGATGTTTCAGATGATACCAAGGTTGCATAATTTTTTGAAGTTTTTTGCCAATTTTATATTTCCTTATTTATCAATGTATTACAGACTACAGAAGACGTGTTATAATCGCCGCTGGAAGTTTGGAGTCAGAATTGATTGGTGGAGATCCTCCTATGACCACGCGCGAGGAAATACTGGATTGTGTCCGAAAGGCTTTGGGGCGACCCAATATGGGTTCCGTGGTTACCCCGTTGCCCCCCCTCGACCTTACGGGGGTCATGCCTCCTTTGGCGGCGGAAGACTATCTGGCCAAATTCGAGGCGGAATGGGAGAAAGTGGCGGGAGTTGCCCATCGTGTGGCGAACATGGACGAACTGGAGACCGCCTTCCAAAAGATCCTGGCGCTGGCGGAAACCCAAGTCGTGACGCTTTCCGGGAACCCTTTACTGGCCGAATTGCACATAGCTGACCGGCTTACCGCCCTCAATAAGTTCGTAACATCCTGGACTGCCGGTGCGGGAGATGCGGGAACGAATTCCCTCCCTGACTTCAACAAGGCCAGTTTCGCAGCCGGAGCCGGTATCACCGGTGTCGATTTCGTGCTGGCGGAAAGCGGCACCTTGGTGTTGAGCAGCGCCACGGAAGGAGTCCAGGTGGCCTCGCTCGCGCCGCCTATCCACATTGCCCTCTACCGGCGGAGCCAACTTGTCGGCTCGCTCGATGAAGTCCTATCCAAGCTCCCGATTTCGAACTCCCAGGACCGCCCCACCGCCGGCCGCTCCGTGGTGTTCGTCACCGGCACCAGCCGGACGGCCGATATCGAGCAAATCCTGATTCGCGGCGTACACGGCCCCCGCGAAGCCCACGCCATCCTGGTGGAAGATAGCTGCCGGTGATTCGCTTTTGGTGAAAGGTACATTCCATGTCATCGCGATTTCTTAACACCATCCGGAATTTTACGAGCGCCAACGCGAGGCCGGTCAGGCGCATCTTGGCTGCCTTTGCCGCGGTGCTCTTTGTAATTCAGCTCTGCGCAACGCCGGCCAGATGTGATGCCAGCGGGGCCGTGCGCATCGAGGTCGCGCCATCGCTCGCCGGCAATCCCGTCATTGCGGACGCAGTTGCAGACCTGCAAAAGACTTTAACCGCGGCAGGTTTTAGTTTGGCCGATTCCCATCAGCCGGTAAGCCCCACCCTTCGGCTGGCTCTGGCGGAGGCCGAGTTGCCGGCGGTGGCGCCACAGCAATTTACCTGGGAACCGATCTTGACCGGCTCGGAAGTTTCCGTGGGGACACTTTCGGCGCCGAATGTTTTGAGCTTGAACGCAGCGATTTTCTGGCTGAGCGACCGCATCGCCTGCACCGGGAAGATTCCGGACACAGAACACCGCGCCGTGCGTGCTTTTACGCGGTCGATTTCTTTGATTTATTTGCCCAAGCCGACTCCTGCCAATATCACGCCGCAAGCAATTGAGGCGCATGTTGCACAGTTTCGCCAAACCGCCCTGCGGATGATCCGGTATGGAATTACCGACATCCTGATTGGTGATTTTAATTACGTCCTCGACTGGGGCGCCGGTTCGAGCGAATTGGCCAAGGGTTACCAGGTGGGTTTGCGGCAGACCATCAAGCTGGCGCATTCGATGGGCTTGCGGGTTTTCCTATACGGCGATGAGTTTATCTACTCACCGGACTCCCTCAAAGCAGTAGGAGCGCGGCTTTCCACCTCCGACCCCAAATTCTGGAAATATCTCGCGGACAAGCACCGAGCCATCTTGCGCGCCGTGCCGGAAATCGACGGCATCGAGACTCGCGCGGGCGAGATGATTCCCTGGCCGGGTGTCCTAGCGCTCGACCTGATGCACGACCCAGGTGATCACGGTGAAAGGTGCTTGGTGGAAAACTACCATGAGTTCATACGCACTCTGCACGGCGTCGTGGTGGGCGAATTCGGGAAGATTTACATTCATCGCACCTGGGTCACCAACAATTGGGAACAGCACAGCGTTCCCGATGTCTACAAACAGATTTTTGCCCCGGACATTCCCACGGCCCACTACCTCTCGAGCATCAAGCTTACATTGACGGATGGCTGGGAGTATCAGCCGATCAACCCCACCTTCGGCGTCACGCCGCATGCCACGGTGGCGGAACTCCAGACGGGAGGAGTGGCCGACACCGTTTGCGATTATTCGTTGGGGTTCATCCAAGCCGGAATGCAATATGCGCTGGAACACGGGGCGGTGGGATTGGCCTGGGCGGTAACGACCACGACGGACCCGCTTTACGAGTCGGTTTCCTATGCGGCTTGGCGGCTCTCCTGGACGCCCCAGGCCGACCTCACAGAGATTTTGAGTGATTGGGCCAGGCGGCGGCTGGGACCCGCGGCGGCAAGTGAAGTGCCGC
>JBEKAD010000511.1:0-4559 GCA_050018435.1 Terriglobia bacterium | reverse complement strand
CAGGAAGAATTCATGAACATGGGCACCCATCGCGCGGAGGCCAACCCGCCGATCATCGAGGAAGGAACCGTCAGTTACAAAGACCAGGGCACGGACTCGGTGGTGCTGCACATGCTGGAATTCCTGGACTGCGTGCGCTCGCGCCGAGAATGCAGCGAAAACGCCGTGGTCGGCCACCATGCTGCCGCCGCGGGGCACATGGTCAACCTCTCGTATCTTTCCGGCAAGAAGATGGTGTGGGACACCGCGAGCGACACGGCCCGGGAAGCGTAGGAAGAAGACGCTTATCGCAAAAGAGAAGAGTGGTGAGCCGGCTGGGATTCGAACCCAGAACCCCTGCCTTAAAAGGGCAGTGCTCTACCATTGAGCTACCGGCCCGGCTAAACACGGGACTCGCCGCTCGGGACTAGGGATTGGTGGAAGAGCCGAAACCCCAGCGCGGACTTGCGTATCCCTAAAATGCGGCGCCACTACAGCATGCCGCGGCACGTTCTCGTTAGACCTTCGCAGGCCACAAAAAACCTTGCGGAGTCCTTCCTTACAAATTACATCACTCCACCCCTTTTCGTAAACCCCCAACTGGGGGTTGAGTCAGGGTTCCGTCAAAGTGTGACGGGGTTGAATAAGACCCCTCACCCGCCCTCCTACGTCGGGCACCCTCTCCCCTGGGAGAGGGTTGTGATGTTGATTCCTATCCCTCTCCCTTGGGGAGAGGGTGTCCCGCCATGTCGGGACGGGTGAGGGGTCTCTTCGTGGGTGATGCATACATGGCCCTGGAGGTACGCGACACCCGCAACTTTGGCGGAGCCCTGTAGTTGAGTGAAGCCGCCGTCCTCTACCCCAGTTTGGCGACCAGCTTTTCCAGGTAGACTTTTTCCCTTTTGATATCTTCGAACTGCTGGGGGCCGGAAATTTCCCGCTCGATGGTAAGCGGCCCGGGATATCCCAATTCCTTCAGGCGCGGAATCAGTTTGGGGAAATTCGCTTTCCCTTCGCCAATGGGAACCTCCTTGCCGAGTTCCCTGGGATCGGTCGGGAAGAGTCCGTCCTTGGCGTGTGTGCCCCGCACCAAGTGGCCGATGACATCCAGCGCGTCCAGGGGATTGCCCTTGCCATAAAGAATCAGGTTGGCGCAATCCAGGTTTACAAACTGGTTATCCACACCGGCGTCGGTGATGGCGCGCAGCATGGTGATGGGCGTTTCCTGCCCGGTCTCCATCAGTACGATTTGGCCATTGCCCTTGATGTGCGTGGCCACGTCGCGCAGCGCGCCGACGACTCCTTCATACTCCGGGTCATTCGGATTCTCCGGGATAAATCCAAAATGCGAGTGGAGGGCCGGCACGCCCAGCCGCTTGGCGAAATCGGAGGCGCGCTTGTAGTTATCGACTCGCTGTTGGCGATACTTTGGAGGAACCACACCGATGGTCAGAGGGCCTTCGTAAAAAGTGTACTTATTGGGGGGGCCGCCGGAAGTATTGATGGCCGTGACCTCAATGCTGTACTTTTCCATGGCCCCCTTAAGGGCGTTGTAGACCCGGTCCGAGAAGTCATCCGTTCCGGCTTGGCACGTCGGAACACCAAAATCGTGAACACGCTTGAGGGCTGCTTCCGGATCTTTGGCAACACCAATGATGATTCCCAGCCGGAAGGGCTTGCCGGCGGGTATGGCAGGCGCTGCCGGGATACTCGACATCAGTCCCGCCGCGCCCGCGGCCGCTGAAACTTGCAGAAAACGACGACGATTAAGATTTTCCATTTTCGGTCTCCTTTTGCCAGCGGTCCGTTGTCCGTGGTCATTGGTCCGTTGTCCGTTGCGACTGACGACGGACTACGGACCACGGGCAACTGACGACCTCCTCAACACATTGACAACCTTTTAGAGTAAAGCATAGTATCCAATTTCCGGCAGAATTTCCTGTCGAGAATTGGGGAGGGAGTGGAGAGCGCGACCGAAGCGGTGCGGCGGAGCCTGCGGACCGGGCACATTGTGGCTTTCACGGGGGCAGGTATTTCGGCAGAGAGTCACGTTCCGACCTTCCGCGGGACTGATGGGCTGTGGAGGAACTATTCTCCGGAAAGGCTGGCCACCGCCGAGGCCTTCTCGAGCGATCCACGGCTGGTTTGGGAATGGTACGACTGGCGGCGCCAAATCATCCACAAAGCGCAGCCGAACTCCGGGCATCGGGCCCTGGCGGAGATCGAACGGCGAGCGACTGGACGCTTCACTCTCGTGACTCAGAACGTGGACGGGCTTCACGACCGGGCGGGGAGCCGCAACGTCGTGAAGCTGCACGGGGACATCTGGCGGGTGCGCTGCCTGGGTTGTGCGGCAGAAGAGCAAAACGAGCAGGTGCCGTTGGAGCCGCTGCCTCCGCATTGCCGTTGCGGAGCGCTGTGGCGTCCGGCCGTGGTGTGGTTTGGTGAGGCGCTTCTGGAAAGCGCCTGGGAACGAGCCCTTGAAGCAGCCGCGCGGGCGGAGGTTTTTTTGGTCATCGGGACCTCCGCACTGGTTTACCCCGCGGCCGGGCTCGTGCAGGTGGCCCATCAATCGGGCGCCCGGGTAGCGATTGTGAATCCTGACCCCACTCCTGCCGATGAGCTCGCCGATTGGATTCTGCGCGGCCCGGCGGGAGAGATTCTACCGAGGTTATTATGAAACAAGCGTACCTGGATTGCTCTTCGGGCATTAGCGGTGACATGTTTTTGGCGGTGCTCATCGACGCGGGAGTTCGGGTGGACCGGCTGTTCGGCGAATTGAAAAAGCTGGCGCTGGGTTTCTATGAATTCAAACGCAGGCGCGCCGTGCGCGGCGGTCTTGTGGGGACGCGTGTGGACATTCGTGTTCCGATCGAGCAACCTCACCGCAAGCTGGCGGATATCCAAACCTTGCTGGAGAAAGCGTCGCTGCCGGAAAAAGCCGCGGGCCAGGCATTGAAGATTTTCAACCACCTCGCCGAGGTGGAAGGAAAACTTCACAATATTCCTCCGGGCGAAGTTTATTTCCACGAGGTCGGCGCGGTGGACGCGGTGATTGACATCGTGGGCACGTGTGTTGGCCTGGAACTGCTGGAGATTTCTGACCTCATCTGCTCGCCCTTGAACGTCGGCAGCGGGCACGTCACCGCGGCGCACGGAAGTTTGCCGGTCCCCGCTCCCGCCACCGCGGAGCTGCTGAAGAACATTCCGGTTTATTCCTCGGGCGTGGAAGGCGAACTGGTCACCCCCACCGGCGCCGCCCTGGTTGCTGCCCTGGCTTCCGGATTCGGCCCCCTGCCGTCGATGAAGATCGCCAAAATCGGCTATGGTGCGGGAGAAAAGGATTACTCCGATCACCCCAACATTGCCCGACTCTTTATCGGCGAGCTGATTGAGCCCGTGGCCGGCCAAGCGGGCCTGCCCGGCGACGAGATCGTTTCCGTGATCGAAGCCCACGTCCATGATATGAGCCCGCAACTTTATGGGCAATTCCTGGAACAGGCCCTGGCCGCCGGGGCGCTTGACGTCACGTGCAGCTCGGCGCGGATGAAAAAGAATCGGCCCGGCCTCGCCATCAGCATTCTCTGCGAACCCGGCAAGAGTGACGCGCTTTCCCAGTTGCTCTGCGAACAGACCACCGCCCTTGGCGTGCGCATCTATGAGGCGCGGCGGAAAGGCCTGGAGCACGAGCAGGTAACGGTGGAAACCCCTTACGCTGACGAGATCGTCTCCGTGATCGAAGCCCACGTCCATGATATGAGCCCGCAACTTTACGGGCAATTCCTGGAACAGGCCATGGCCGCCGGCGCGCTTGACGTCACGTGCAGCTCGGCGCAGATGAAAAAGAATCGGCCCGGCCTGACCATCAGTATTCTCTGCGAGCCCGACAAGAGTGACGCGCTTTCCCAGTTGCTCCTCGAACAGACCACCACCATTGGCGTGCGCGTCTATGAGGCGCGGCGGAAAGTACTGGAGCGCGAGCAGGTGAAGGTGGAAACCCCTTACGCGGACGAGCTCGTTTCCGTGATCGAAGCCAACGTCGATGATATGAGCCCGCAGCTTTACGGGTACTTCCTGGATCAGGCCCTGGCCGCCGGCGCGCTCGACGTCACGTGCAGCTCCGCGCAGATGAAAAAGAATCGGCCCGGCCTCGCCATCAGCATTCTCTGCGAACCGGACAAGAGTGACGCGCTTTCCCAGTTGCTCTTCGAACAGACCACCACCATTGGAGTGCGCATCTATGAAGCACGGCGGAAAGTGCTGGAGCGCGAGCAGGTTACGGTGGAAACCGCTTACGGTGCGGTGCAGGTGAAAGTGGCCCGATGCGAGGGAAAGGTGATGAACGCGGCGCCTGAATTCGACGATTGCCAGCGCCTGGCCCTCGAGAAATCTGTGCCCCTCAAGCAGGTAATCGCCGCCGCCGAAGCCGCTTATTTGCATCAGAGTGAAAAGGCCGCCGTCGCATGAAACCAACGTTTTTCCTTACAACTCCCATCTACTACCCCAACGCCCGGCCGCACGTGGGTTCGGCTTACACCACCATTGTGTGCGATGTGCTGGCGCGATATAAGCGCATGTGC
>JBEKAD010000510.1:0-4568 GCA_050018435.1 Terriglobia bacterium | reverse complement strand
GTGCCCGGCAAGTGGCGCGCACCGACGCGGACATCCTCCTGGAAGCGGAGAGCGGCACCGGCAAGGAACTGCTGGCGCGGCTGGTGCATCGCTCCAGCCCGCGCAGCCAGCGGCCCTTTGTGGCGGTCAATTGCGCGGGGTTTCCTGACACGCTGCTGGAGAGCGAGTTGTTCGGGCACGTGCGTGGGGCCTTTACCGGAGCGATGACGTCCAAGGCGGGGAAATTCGAACTGGCCCATACCGGCACCCTGCTGCTGGATGAGATTGCCGAAATGCCGCTCAGCCTACAGCCGAAATTGCTGCGCGTGCTGCAAGAACGGGAAATCGACCGGTTGGGCGACACCCACCCCCTGCCCGTCGATGTGCGGGTGATCGCCACCACCAACCGCCCCTTGGGAGCCCTCGTGGCGGAAGGAAAGTTTCGCGCCGACTTGTTCTTCCGGCTCAATGTGATTCCGCTCTCGCTTCCGCCCCTGCGGGAACACAGCGAGGATATTCCGGACCTGATCAACCACTTCATTCGCAAGTATGTGCCTGCCTCCCACTCGAAGGTCGTGCGGTTTTCACCGGAACTCCTGGAGCGGCTGCGGGCTTACGATTGGCCTGGAAACGTGCGCGAGCTCGAAAACTTTGTGCGCCGCGCTTTGGTGCTTGCTTCCGGTCCCGTGGTGGGGCTGGAACTTCTTCCCGAAGCCGGTTTTCAGAACGAAGACCCCTCTTTGGGGGAAATTGTGCCGGGGCTGACTTTGCGCGAGCTCGAGCGCACTCTCCTGGAGAAAACGCTGGATGCGACCGGCGGCAATCGCACGCGCGCTGCGGGGATGCTGGGCGTCAGCCTGCGCACGGTGCGCAACAAGATTCGCGAATTCGGTCTGCCTCCCCGGAGGGCCGCATGAATTGGATTGAAACCCCCACCATGCAACGCCTGGAGCATTTCTTGGATCTGGTGACGTTTCGTCATGAGCTGATTTCCAGCAATCTGGCGAACGTCGATACCCCCGGATATCGTACCCAGGATGTTGACTTTGAGAGCGAGATGCGCCGCGCCGAGCAGCGCTTGGAGGGTGACCCGGTCTCGCCCCATGTGCAGGAAGTGAAGGGCCTGATCGAGCGCCCGGACGGCAACAATGTCAACTTGGAGCGCGAGACTTTGGCGCTGGCACAAGTTCAGCTTCAGTATCGCGCCGGCGTGGAGTTGCTTCGCAACGAAATCCACACGCTCCAGTCGGCGATCAACGAAGGGAAATGAAACCATGAACCTCTTTGGAGTCCTTGATATCAATGCATCTGCCCTGACCGCCGAGCGCGAGCGCGCCGAAGTGGTGGCCAGCAACCTGGCGAATGCTGAGACCACGCGCACGCCCAGTGGCGGCCCTTACAAGAAACAATTGGTCGTGTTTGGGACGGAGCAGCCGGGCCGGGGCAAGTTTGCTCTTACCTTGTCGCGCTTCGGCGATCTGCACGCGCGGGGCGTAAAAGTGGAGCAGGTGGTCCAAGACAAGGCCCCCGCCGTGCGCCGGTACGAGCCCGGCCGCCCGGATGCGGATGCCGACGGGTACGTTTCTTTCCCGGACATCAATCCCGTGGAAGAAATGGTCAACTTGATGGGGGCCGCCCAGGCATACCAGTTAAACGTGGCGGCGGTGCAGGCCACCAAAGCGATGATCTCGGAGACGATTCAAATTCTCACGTAGCAGTTACAGGAGCCAGGAGCCAGGAGTCAGAAGTGAGAAGGCAGAAGGAAGGCTACCTCAAGCGAACTGGCTTCTGACTCCTGGCTCCTGTCTTCTGACTCCTGAACTTGGCAGGAGGTACACGGCTGTGGGCAACACAATTTCAGGTCTACCACAAATCGACTGGGGAAACGTCCAACTGGACGTCCGCCAGCCTTCCACTGACCGGTCGGAATTCTTCCAGACGCTGGAAGGCGCCATGGATAAGGTCCAAGAGGTGCAATCCGGGGCGGACCAGCAGGTCGCAAGTCTCCTGCAAGGTAACGGGCAGGATCTCCACTCGGCCCTGGTGGCGGTGGAGAAAGCAGATCTCACTTTTCAGATGATGATGCAGGTGCGCAACAAGATTGTGCAGGCGTACCAGACAATTTCCCAGATGCAATTTTAGGTTACTAAACCATGGCTGTGAATGCGGAGCAAGTAACCAATCAAATCGCCGCCTTCGGACGGAGCCTCACCTTGCGTCAGAAGATCACCATGGCGTTGGGAGCTGCCGCCGTGGTGGGAACCATCTGGGGGTTCGTCACCTTGCTGGATAAGGCCAACTACAAGACGCTCTATTCCGGACTGTCCTCGGGTGACGCGCAGTCTTTGTCGCAACGGTTGTCGGAAAAGAATATTCCCTATGAGCTGGCGAGCGACGGGACCAGCATCCGCGTTCCCGCCGACCAGCTCGACAGAGCGCGTCTCGATTTGGCTGCGGAAGGGATGCCGCAGACCGGCAGGCTGGGGTTTGAGCTTTTCGACAAGCCGAATTGGGCGGGGAGCGACTTTGCGGAAAAGGTGAACTACCAACGGGCTCTGGAAGGCGAGCTCGAGCGCACCATTCAAACCCTGGGGGAAATTGAGGCGGCGCGGGTACATCTGGCGCTGCCCCAGGAATCCCTCTTCACGGAGCAGGAACGCGAGGCAAAGGCCTCCGTGGTCATTAAGCTTCGCGGTGGGCGGCTGGGCGATGAAGCCCAGGAAGCGATCACTCACTTGGTGGCCAGTGCGGTGGACAACTTGAAGCCCGAAAATGTGACGTTGATTAATGCGGATGGGGGGATGCCGATCCTGGCGCGGGGCGGCGGCTCAACAAGCCACCCGCGGTATTGGGGGGAATTTGAAACGGCCCTCGCGCAAAAGGTCGTCGCCACCCTGGAACCCTTCGTGGGACCGGGAAAAGCCCGCGCCAACGTCACCGTGGAGTACGACCTCGCCACCAGCGACAGTACGCAGGAAACCTACGATCCGAACGGCGCGGTGGTCGTAACCTCCCAAACTTCCACGGAGAGAGTGGGCGAAACCGACGCGGAAGGTACTCCCGGAACCACTTCCAACGTCCCCGGAAAGCAGCCCACCGCGGCGGCTAAGCCGGCTACCCCAGCCGATTCCGAGTCACAGGGCCTCCACACCGAAAACAAGACATTCGCCGTAAGCAAGACCGTCCGTCACACGGTGCAACCCTCCGGAACTCTTAAACGCATTACCGCTGCCGTGCTGGTGGACGACGCGACGGATACCAAGGATGACAATGGCCAGAAAGTCGAAACGCGCCGGAAGCGAACGCCGGAGGAGATGAAGCAAATCGAGGAACTAGTGGCGGCGGCGATCGGGGAGGATGCCACGCGCGGCGACAAAGTGGCGGTGGAAAACCTTTCGTTTCAGACCTTGCCCCTGGAGACCCCCGCTCCCCCAACCCTGACCGAGCGTGTGGTGCCGATCGTGGACAAGTGGATTAACGTCATCCGCTACGGGGCGCTAATCCTTCTATTTTTAATGGTTTACATGCTGATCCTGCGTCCCATTAAGCGCCAAATCGTGACCGCCTTCCGAGAGCTTCCGCGACAACTGGGAATGGCCAAAGCTCCTCGGGAGGCTTTGCGTGGGAGTGCCCCTGGTGCACCCGCCACGAAGGCCGACGATACGGCCGAGCTTGAGGCTTCGCTCCAACAGTTAGGGGATTCTCCGACCGAAGCCAAACAAGCCGTCATACTGAAGAAGAACTTATTGGAGAAGGTCAAGAAAGAACCGGCGACAGCCAGCCGCTTGATTCAGAATTGGATGCGGCAGGAGGGTAAATCATGACGGGAGCAGCGGAAACTGCGAAGGCCCCACCGGCTCAAAACTTGCGTGGGCTTCGCAAGGCAGCCATTCTCCTTGTCCTTCTAGGCGACGAGGCCGCTAGCTTGGTCTATAGAAACCTGCCGCAAGAAGATTTGCAAATGCTTACTGAGGAGATCTCTGAACTGGAGTACATTTCTCCTGAAACCGCCGCCCAAATCCTTCAGGAATACTATCGCTTGACCGTTACCGAGGAGTATCTCGCGCAAGGCGGGGCCGAATATGCCCGGACACTCCTGGTGAAAGCTTTCGGGGAGGACGGGGCGAAGACCTTGCTTCAACAGGTTCAGAACTATCAGGAAGCCCGCGCCACAAATTTGGACTCCCTGCAAAGGGCTGACCCGCAGCAACTCGTGATGTTCGTGGAAAGCGAGCACCCTCAAACCATTGCGCTGGTTCTGGCACACATGGGGTTGAAGCCGGCGTCAGAAGTTCTCCTGCTCCTGCCCGAAAAGACGCGCGCGGAAGTGGTGCGGCGACTCGCCGAAATGCACCAGTTCTCACCGGAGATGGTTCAGAAGATTTCATTGGTGCTCAACAAGAAACTCAAGGCCTTAGGGGAACAGAACCGCCGCGCTTATGGCGGCATCAAAGCCGTTTCCGACATGCTCAACCGGGTTGAACCCGGCACCGTTAAAACCATCTTGGAGGCGATTGAGCAGGATGATCCCAAGCTGGCCCTCAGCATTCGCAATTTGATGTTCACCTTCGAGGATTTCCTTTCCGTCC
>JBEKAD010000509.1:0-4580 GCA_050018435.1 Terriglobia bacterium | reverse complement strand
TTTTGCGCGTTGACCTTCGCTTACGAAGGCCAAAGGGATTTCGGGCTCGAGTTGCTGCACAAGTATTGCGAGATCAATGCCTGCCAGTGGGGCTACATGTGGGATGGCCCGTGCTCCCACAGTGCGTTCGAGGACAATGGTGAGGTAACTTACGGGTGGGACTATTGGTTCGACGCATGCATTTGGGCGGCCCCCGCTGCCCTGGCTAATCAGGACCTCTCCGGCCCATGCAAGGCCGACGGATTGGTGGACAGGATCATCAAGGCGGGTAAGACCGGCAGGATGGCCTGATAGGTTGTTGCCCTGCGCCAAGATGGCGTAATGATACAGAGAATCCGCGTTTCTTGGCGAACTGTTAGGCGGCTTGGGCCATGATCTCGCCGAGGTTCCACGTTAGGAGAAAGAAGATGAGAACATCCCTTCGAATCGCATTCACAATAGTCTTAATTTGTTCGCTCGCCAAGGCAGCCTTTCCGCAGATTGGCATGTTTTCGAATGAGCAGCGCCTTGACCTCACGCGCGAGTGGAAAGGCGACCGGTTCCCAGACGGGCGTCCCAACGTGCCGGAGGACATTGTCACCCGGCTTAAGACCGTCAGCGCGGAGGAGGCTTGGTCCGTGCTCCGCGGCGCCGGCTATCTTCACCAGTTTGAGGGGGGTTGGAAAGTGATTAACCCTGGCGAGCGGCTGGTGGGACGGGTGGTCACGGCCGTTTTCATGCCCTTGCGGCCTGACGTCAACGCCGTGATCAACGACCATGGAGACAAGGAGGGGCGCGTGGGGAAGGGCCAGAACTCCTGGGTGATCGATACCCTCAAGCCTGGCGACGTTCTGGTGGTGGACATGTTTGGCAAAATCGAAGATGGCACTTTTGCCGGCGATAATCTTTCCACTTCCATTTTTGCCAAGACCGGCACGGGCCTCATTGTGGATGGCTCCGTCCGGGATGAGTCGGGAATTTCCGAGATCAAAGGCTTCCGCTGTTACGTGCGCGGCGTTGATCCCTCGGCGATTGCCGGCGTCACGCTCATGGGCATCAATGTGCCGATTCGCATTGGACACGTCACGGTGATGCCCGGTGACGTCGTCGTGAGCGATCCCGAGGGTCTCACGTTCATTCCGCCGCAACTCGCCGAAAAAGTGGCGGACTATTCCGAGCTGACTCAACTCCGCGACGAGTGGGGCCACCAGATGCTGCGCGAAGGGAAATACCCGCCGGGCGTGATCGACGCCAAATGGACGAAGGAAATGATCGAGGAATTCAACCGCTTTGCGGAAAAGCAGGGCGCCAAGGTCAGGATGAAGGTGGAGTAAACCCGGGAGGTGATGGGCATTATGCCGAGTGACGATAAACCTGGAATGAACCGGCGGAGTGTCTTGAAATCATCCGCGGTGGCGGCGCTGGGCGGCGCTCTGTGGCGGAATGAAGCGGCAGAAGGCGCCGTTCAAAACGTCAACACACGGTCGCGGCCATCCGACCTCAAAATCACGGACCTGCGTATCGCCCACGTGGCCAAGGCTCCGATGAACTGCCCGATTATCCGCATCGATACGAACCAGGATATTTATGGATTGGGAGAAGTTCGTGATGGCGCCAGCCCCACGTACGCTTTGATGCTGAAGAGCCGCTTGCTGGGTGAAAATCCCTGCGACGTCGATCGGCTGTTTCGCAAGATCAAACAATTTGGCGGCCACGCCCGGCAGGGGGGCGGCGTCAGTGGAGTGGAGATGGCGTTGTGGGACTTGGCCGGCAAGGCGTACAACATCCCCGTTTACCAGATGCTCGGCGGCAAGTTTCGCGACCGGATTCGCATCTATGCAGACACGACGGAATCCAAGGATCCCCAAGTTTACGCCCAAAGGATGAAAGAGCGGAAAGAGGTGATGGGGCTCACCTGGCTCAAAATGGATTTGGGAATCGAAATGGTGGCGGACACCCCCGGCACGGTTACTCGGCCGTCTGATCTCAGCCCCAACGAAATGGCGATGACCCCGCATCCCTTGCTGGCGATGGAGGTCACGGACAAAGGCATCGCGCTGCTCGAGCAGTACGTCGCTGCGGTGCGTGACGCGGTGGGTATGGAGATCCCGCTCGCCATGGATCACCTCGGCCACCTCGGCGTGAAGTCGATCATCCGGCTGGGCAAGGCCTATGAGAAATACAACCTCGCATGGATGGAAGACGTAATTCCCTGGCAGTATACCGACCTGCTCAAACAGATATCCGCCGAGAGCCCTACGCCTATCCTGACCGGCGAGGATATTTATCTCAAGGAGAGTTTCCAGGTTCTCTGTGAGAATCATGCGGTAAGCAAAATCCACCCCGACCTGGCGACCGCCGGCGGCATCCTCGAGACTCACAAAATCGGCGACATGGCCTGGGAATATGGTGTGCCGATGGCGATGCACTTCGCGGGAACGCCGGTGAGCTGCATGGCCAACGTGCATTGCGCTGCGGCGACGCAAAACTTCTTGGCGCTCGAAAATCACTCCCTGGATGTGCCGTGGTGGAGCGATTTGGTGGAGGGCGTGGAAAAGCCGATCGTCAATCACGGTTGGATGGCCGTGCCCGATAAGCCGGGACTGGGAATTACCCTCAACGAAGAGGCAGTGAAAGAGCACCTGCTGCCGGGAACGAGCTACTTCCCGCCCACCCCGGATTGGGACAAAGAAAAATCCTCGGATCGGTTGTGGAGCTAGACTTAGCAATCTTGGCAAAATAGCGCGATTTGTGTAGTCTCATCCTGATGCCTTCCAAGCCAAAATACATCGCGGGACTGGTGCAGATGTCGTGCTCCCCCAGCGCGGAGGAGAACCTGCAAAAAGCCGCGGCTCTCGTCGAAGAGGCGGCCCAACGCGGCGCGGAGATCGTCTGTCTGCCGGAGCTTTTCCGCTCCCAGTACTTCTGCCAACGCGAGGATGCCGGGCTGTTTGATCTTGCCGAGACGGTTCCCGGCCCGACCACCGAAACCTTGGGGAAAGTCGCCCAAGCGCGAGGGGTGGTTATTGTTGCGCCGTTGTTCGAGCGCCGCGCCCCCGGCGTTTATCACAACAGCGCGGCGGTGATTGATGCGAGCGGCGAGGTGGTGGGCCTCTACCGCAAGATGCACATTCCCGACGACCCCGCTTACTACGAGAAATTCTACTTCACGCCCGGCGACTTGGGATTCCGCGCCTTCGACACGCAAGTGGGCCGGATCGCGACGCTGATCTGCTGGGATCAATGGTATCCGGAGGGTGCGCGCCTGGCAGCCTTGCAAGGGCCCAGCATACTGTTCTACTCGACGGCCATCGGCTGGCATCCGGCCGAGAAAGAGCAGTTTGGAACCGCGCAGCGCGACGCTTGGCGAACCATTCAGCGCGGCCACGCTATCGCCAACGGTGTGTACGTTGCCGCAGTCAATCGCGTGGGGTTTGAGAAAACCTCCGCCGCGAGCGCCGGCCTGGAGTTCTGGGGCTCGACGTTCATCTGCGATCCCTTTGGCATTGTGCTGGCGGAGGCCTCGACGGAGCGGGAGGAAATTCTTCTCGCTGAAATTGATCTGGCGCGCCTCGAGGACGTGCGGCGCAATTGGCCCTTTCTCCGCGATCGGCGAATTGACGCTTACCATGGAATCACCAACCGTTTCCTGGACGAGGATCCGTGGCGCAAAAAAGATTAGGTTCTGGGGACTGGGGGCTGGGGGCTGGGAATCAGAATCTGGATTCTCGCGATTCGGAACTGCGGACTGGGAACGTGCGACGGAATTCCACACCCTCAGCCCCTAGAGCCCAGCCCCCAGAACCCAAGCCCCAGAACCCAGCCCCTAGAGCCCAGTACCTAGCTCGCTACCGCATGCCTGCGGAGTGGGAACCGCACGAGGCCACCTGGATCGGGTGGCCGCACAACCTCACGGATTGGCCGGGGAAGTTTGCGCCCATCCCCTGGGTATACGGTGAGATCGTCCGCCAGATCGCTCCCGGCGAAATCGTGCGGATTCTGGTCAACTCGAAAGCGCACGAAGAAAGGGCGCGCCGCATCCTCAAAAGGTTCGGCGTGGACCTGGCGCGCGTGGAGTTTTTCCGCTTTCCCTCTGATCGCGGCTGGACGCGCGACTTCGGCCCGATCTTCGTGAAGCGTGATGCGCCGCGCGCCGACGTAGCCATCGCACGCTTTGGCTTCACAGGCTGGGCGAAGTACCCGAACTGGCGAAAGGATTGCCAGGTGCCGGAGCGAGCGGCACGGGCGCTGCGCCGCCGAATGTTTGATGCCGTGGTGAAGGGCCGGACGTTCGTTTTGGAGGGCGGCAGCATTGACACCAACGGGCGCGGCACGCTGTTGACCACGGAAGAATGCCTGCTCGATCCAGCCACCCAAGTCCGTAACCCGGGCTTCAACCGCGAGGAAATTGCCGCCGTCTTCCGGCAATTCCTCGGCGTAACCAATGTTCTCTGGTTGGGAAAAGGAATTGCTGGCGACGACACGCACGGTCACGTTGATGACTTGTGCCGGTTTGTGGGGCCGCGCACGGTGGTTCTCTGCCGTGAAAAGGATGCGCACGACGCGAATTATTCACCACTTCAGGAAAATTGGGAGCGTAT
>JBEKAD010000508.1:0-4583 GCA_050018435.1 Terriglobia bacterium | reverse complement strand
CAACGGCGCGGGTGTCTACTTCGGGCTGTTCCCTTCCGAATGGGACCAGCCTGAAATGCGCACGCTTGCGGCGATGAATCGCTTTCTCGCCAGGCACTCCGCTTATTACCAACACACGCGGTCTGAGGCGCGGATCGCCCTGGTATGGTCCGACACCACCGCCAACTTCTACGCGGGTTCGGCAGCGCAACTCATCGACGTCGCCCGCGTCCCCGCGCGCAGCAACGTGGGCAATCTGGAGCAGGAGTTCTGGGGCCTCACCGAAGCGCTGGTGCGCGCCCATGCCCCCTTTGACGTCATGGACGACTACACGCTTGAGCACGCCGCCCTGGACCGCTACCGGGCAATCTTTCTGCCCAACGTCGCCTGCATGAGCGACTCGGTCGCGGCGCGCCTGCGCGGTTACGTGGAGCGGGGCGGCAACCTGTTCACTACTTTCGAAACATCGCGCAGCGACGCCATGGGCACGCCCCGCCCGGACTTCGCCCTGGCCGAACTGATGGGGGTCAGCGCTACGGGAAAGGTCGCCGGCCCTCGCCCCTGGGATTACATGGCGAAGCAATCTCCCAGCCCCCTGCTCCGCCGCATCCCGCGACAGTGGATTCCTTCTCCCACCTACTATGTCCAGGTGCAAGCCGCCGGCGCCCAAGTGGCACTGCGATTCACCAAGCCCCTGGCCGGCTCCTACGAATTACCGCCCCAGCTTTCCGACGACCCCGCCCTTACGATCCAAAAGACCGGCAAGGGCACGGTGGTCTACTGCGCCGGGGATCTCGGCAACATGATCCACGCCTGGCACATGCCCGAGCCGCTTATTCTGATGGAGAATGCTGTCCGCACCCTGGCGCCTGTCGGCATCGAACTTGAAAACGTGCCCTCGGCCGTGGAACTGGTCCACCGTTCGCAAAATGGGGGCAGGCGCCACCTGTTCCATTTTATAAACTTCAACGGCGAGATGACGCGCCCCATCCGCCAAATCACGCCCATCCGCGATGCGCGCGTCACCCTGCCGAAGGATATCGACGCGAAGAAGATTTATGCGCTGATGCGCCCTCAATCCCTGACCCCGCAACAGGACTCTCATGGACGCACGCAGTTCGTAATCCCACTGATCGAGGAGTATGAAGTTGTCGTTGTTGAGTAGGCGTAGAGCGGACCTGTTCTTCAGCTCCGTGGCTCGTCGCTATGGGCAAGGAGAAGCCGCCGACCTACAGGTCCTCGCTACGCTTCTCCCGCAAAGCGAGTGATTGTGTGAAACCCAATCAGCTTCGGCAAAATGTGGTATGCGCCGGGGGTGGGTAAGCTACATCGAGATGGGGTGTTTCCAGCCGCTGGTGATTCTGTACCTTCGACGTCAGGCAGCTTTCCAGGATGCCGCTCGTGAGAAGCGTCCGTTCGATCGGGTACGGCGCCACGCGGGTTTGAAACATCTGTTCGATTCCATGCACCAGGCACGCCGAATAGGTCACGTTGGGGACGGGGGTTAAGAGGAACTGCGTCGCCTGGATTGCCGGTGTCCCTTTCAAGCGTGCGGCAAAATTGAAATCCCTGATTGCGCCGTTGAGCATCAACAGCGTGGCTTTCAGGCCGTCGCGGTACTCAATGAAGTAAGCAGCGGGATTGGCAACGAGCTTCGGCAATTGGCCTGATGACACCAAGTCCTCCGGCTTGCCCTCCGCCTCATCCGTGCCCATAGGCGTGTCGCTGCGCGAGAGCGCGGAGATCAGCAGATCCTTCGACCAGCGCCCCTCCTCGCCCGCCTTCCACACTGCCTCGCCCTCGATCAACTGTACGGATTTAACCCCCGTCTCACCGCGCCCGCGTCTTTCCACCATGCATTGCAGGCCTTCGAGCGCGTGAAAATCCATCGGATCAGACCCGCCTTCACCCACCATCAACGCCTCTTCGATCTCGCATCCGCGGGGCAATTCGAGTTCAGGCAAACGGAAAGTGACGGGAAGCGACGAGCCGCCGAGCATGGGAAATCCCAGGCGGCGCGAAGTCTCCACCATGCTTTTCGCTTTGGTAAAGCTATAGGAAAGATGCTTGTCATTGTAGACCGGCACAGACCGGCCGCTACGCTTGAATACCTCGGCGCATTGCTGGAAAAACTCGTACCGCGGATAAAGAATCTGGCCCTTGTCGTTGTGAGGGTAGTCACCGTGCTCAGCGACGATCAGCACCGCGTCGACCGCCAGGTTCTTCCCCCCACAGCAAAGAGCCTCGGCGATGGTGGGATAAACCTGGAAGCCGAATTCGCGGGCGCGCTCGCCGCTCAGGTCGCCTTCAGGTTTCTGGTCCACGTAAAGCGAGACCACCTTGATGGCGGGTTTGTGCCAGGCGCCGGCGTAGGGATAGCCCACGAGAAATCGATCGCCAATGTGCTGCGCATGGGAGAGGTACCTGTAAATGCTAGCGATGATAGCAAGGCGCTTGGGCGGGGCGTCCGCGCCGCTCAGCAAAAACCCGGCAGTCGCCGCACCGGTCTGAAGGAATTCCCTTCGTGTCAGCATCGGTTAAGCCCTCATAAAGGTCGATTCGCGGGTTGGCTGATAGGTGATCGCCAGGTGCGGCGTCTCATAGCGCGCCTGCTGGCGATACAAGCTCTCGACCCCGGCGGCCACCAGCCCCGTGGTGAGCAGCGTGCGCTCGACGGGATAGGTGGGCTTGCCCGTCAGAAACATCTTTTCCATGTTGTTCACCAGCGGGTTAAAGAAGTCGGCCAGCGTGGTGCGCCCGTCGGGCATGGGCAGATACATTTGCGTCGAGAAGGGTTCCCGCCGGCCGTCCATGTCAGCGGCGAAGTTGAAATCCTTCACCAACCCGTTGAACAGAATCATGGTGCAGATCAGGCCGTCGTCATGCTCGTAGTGGTAAGCGATGGGGTCCGTCACCAGCCGACGCAAATCGTCATCCGTCGGCAGGATGTCGTTGAAACCCTCCCGTGCGGGAGTGAGCGTGTGGCTGCGGCACAAAGCTGCCTCCAGCAGGCGGCGCGACCAGCGGCCCGCGCGCAAAGCCTCCCAAAACTTGTCGCCCCGGTATGCCTGGAGCCATTTCACTCCCGTTTCCCCGCCCAGCCGCCGCTCCACCATGCATTGGAGGGTTTCGAGAGCGTGGAAATCATAGCTGTCCACGCCTCCGTACCCCACACACAGCGCTTCGCGGATACGCGACCCCAGCGGCATTTCCACCGAGGGAATCCGCCACGTCACCGGCAGGCTTGATCCGGCCATGTAAGCGAAACCCATTTCGCGCGAGGTGTCGACCATCCGCTTCGCCCAGTCCCAGTTCCACGACAGATGCTTGTCATTGAACATCGGAACCGACCGTTGACTATCTTTGAATACCGGGACAATCTGCTGGAAGAATTCCCAGCGGGGGTATTGGGTCTGACCCTTCTCATTGCGCGGGTAGGCGCCGTGCTCACCCACCACGACCACACCATCCACCGCCAGCTTGCTGCCTCCAAGGGTCAGCGCCTCCGCAATGGTGGGATAAATCCGCAGCGACGGAAATTGCTCGGGGCGGCTGCGGCTGAGATCACCTTTCCCTACTTGATCGACATAGAGTGAGACCACGTCCATCGGCGGCCGATAGTGCGTGCCCATCCATCCATAACCGTAAAGGAAGCGGTCAACGATGTTCTGGGCGTGCGAGTATTTGAAATAGGTAGTGACAACGGCAGCAAGCTTGGGGCGATAAATGCTCATAAGTTGAAACTATGCTCCGGTCTTTCCGCGGGCGCATCCCGACCGGAGGATAACTTACACCCGACTGTGTCAGGATGCAATGATCGAGGTTCCCCTACGTGCCGGAAGCAGTGAGTGTGCAAAATTGACTTGCGCGAAAATAGATCCCTCAGGAGGTTGATGCAAAACATGGTAGCGCCGACCTTTAGGTCGGCACCTCGAGTTTCCACATTTTTCAGGCGGCTGCGGCCTTGGTAAGAGCCCGATCGGTGATATGTAGGTCGAATGGTGCGAGTAAGGGGGGGTGTTCCACCATTTCCTTGCGCAGCAGAGTAACCAAATCCAGGCAGGAAGGCCTTTGGGCGTGGCGGCGCCATTTGGGCAGGGGGGCAAAGGCCGGTCCACGTTGTGCTCCGAAGGCCTGCAAGGCGGCCAGCAGGGTGGAGGGTTTCATCGCGCCTCCTGACGTAAGCCGAAGGTGTTTTTGCCGGTGCGCAGGAAACGGTCGCCGCGGGCGACCTTCTTGGTCAAGGAAGAGACCAGGCTCTCGCGGTCAACGGCGACGCCAAAGGCGGACTTCAGGCGGGCCAGCAGTTCGGAAATATGCAGGGGGGCGTGAGCCCTTCGAAGTATCTCATACGCCATGTCAACTTGAGATCGACCTTTCTTGGGGCGTGCGGGAGCCGCCTCTGCCTTACCCTGGCGAAGTCGTCGAATAGCGCGTAACTGTGCCTCCAAAGAGGCTTCAAATACGGACAGTATGATGTCCTTGGGGTCATCGTTCATGGTGGGCTCCTGCGCATAGACTCAGGAAGAGGGTAACCTACTTACGTCGGTCTGTAAACAGAATAAAGATATGCCAGACCTTAATCGGATGGGGCAAATGTGGAA
>JBEKAD010000507.1:0-6463 GCA_050018435.1 Terriglobia bacterium | reverse complement strand
CGACGTCTCAATTGTCGCCGCGGTGGTGCAGGGTGGAAACATCAACGTCTACTTCACCGAGAATTCTGAAGCAGGCTGGGAGGCCTTCCTGAACCGTGCAATTTTCCCGCCGGCCGGGGACAATCCGCCATCCGTGCTGTCCGCCAGTTGGGTGCTCGACCTCGGCGACGATCCGGGCACGATCGGTAATCCCTCGACCTCGGGCAGCATAGCGAACGTCATTTCGGGCCTTCTTCAGACCGCTGCGATGCGCGGTGTCACGGTGTTCATGGCGATTGGCGATTGGGGGTCAGCCAACCAGATCACAGACGGCAAATGCCATGTCAGCTATCCCAATGCTGATCCGTGGTCGACGGCGTGCGGTGGCACGATCGTCGGCAACATCAACACACCGCCCACCACATTTGAAGAATTTACGTGGAGCGACGCGAATCAACTTACATCCCCGTTTCAGTCCTTTCCATACGTCGCAACGGGGGGAGGCGTCAGCGACAATTTCCCGGTTCCGGCGTATCAAACGGCGGCAGCGGTCCTACCGATCTCGAATAATGACGGCAATCCGCGGCGCGGCGTCCCGGATGTCGCGGGGATGATCGCCATGGATGGCTTCTTCTTTGCCGGGGTCGGCGGCCCCGGTCAGAACGCGTTCATCGGGACAAGCCTTGTCGCACCCCTTTACGCCGGCTTGGTCGGGGTCATCGTTAAGTGGCTCGGACGCAATATTGGATTCCTCAATCCAACCTTCTACGCCTATGGCCCCGAAATATGCAACGACGTACGGTTCGGAAACAGCGAGTCCGGAAATCCGGCTCCGGATGCGCCTGTTTACACTTCAGGTCCCGGTTGGGATGCATGCACGGGCTGGGGCAGTGTCGAAGGTTTCCGACTTCTTGCCGCGCTTGCACCGGCGCCGATCATCGTCACGGCCATCGCGAACGCGGGTGACTTCGGCGACGTCTGCCTGGACTCTTTCGCTGACGAGATCCTGACCATTAACAACACGGGCTTCAGCCTCTTGCTGATCTCGAACATCACCTCGTCCTCGCCGGATTTTCTTACGCCCTCCGTTGCCTCGTATCCACTTGCGATCGGACCTGGCGGGTCCATGGATATCGTGATCCGGTTTCGCCCCAACAGCTTGGGCGCCCACGGCGCGACGCTGACGATTTTCAGCAACGACCTGCTTAGCCCTCACACGGTCAAAGTCAGCGGCGACGCCCCGGCTCCACGTCTCGTCGTGGCGATTGCCGACGACGGGACATTCAGCAAAACCTGCGTGGGTTCCTTCGAGGATGAGCCGCTCATCCTGAACAACAGCGGACGCTGCGTCCTTTCCATCAGCAGCATCACGTCCTCCTCGGGGGAATTCTTGGTACCCAAGGTACTCTCCTATCCCATTTCGATAGGGCCCGGGGATTCCCTGCCGCTGCCTATCCGATTCGAACCCACGAGCTTTGGCTCGAAGTCCGGGACACTGACAATCACAAGCAACGATCCAGCGAGTCCGAAGTCGATCACGGTCAACGGCGATGCGCCGTCGGGTAAGCTCGCCGTCACCGGCTCACTATGCTTCGGCGGAGTGAAGGCATGCTGCCGCGCGGAGCGCACCATCTCCATCTGTAACGTCGGGGAATGCAGTCTGCACGTGACGAGCGTTGCGTTCAAGCGCAAAAACCCTCACTGGAAGTTGATCAACAATCCGTTCCCTGCAACACTGCACCCTGGTTCGTGTCTGGGCGTCGTCGTCCGATACAAGGCCACCGAAAAATGTCCGGTATGTTGCGAGCTGGTCATCACGAGCGACGATCCGGTTACTCCGGTCAAGACTCTGGACGTGATGGCGTACACCGTTTGGAACCAGTGCGGCTACGCGCAGAGTTGTAATGACTGTAATAAGAAGGATTGCTCCAACAAGTGGCATTCGGAATGCTGCTGCCAGGGAAGTGCCGACGACTGTTGTCAGGACGAGGAAGACGAGGAAGGAGGCCCGTGAAGCCCTGCTGCTTTCCATGCAGGGTGGTGCCTTCGTGAAGACGCCTCGAGGAGGAGGGAAAAGCGTCAGTAACTGAAGGAACATCGCGAGCCAAGGCAGCCCGCACAAACTTAAGTCAAAGGAGACCAGCAAAATGCCAAAAACACCCGTTACCAAGCTTCAGCCCGAGGCGGCCCGGAAGAACATCAAAGCGCTACTTTTGGCCAACCCCAATTACTTTGGAAACCTCAAGGACAGCAAATTCAAACCCACCCTCAGCATCGTCGGGGACACGGCCTATTAGCAAATCGCGTGCGTTGGTTTTAACCCTCAACTCAGCCGCCTGGAGGCGGCGGTCAACATCAATCAGCCGACCGGATACGGCGGCGATGTCTGTTCGAGCGGATCGCAGGAATTCGTCCGTTTCTATCTGTCGTACGATGGCGGCGCCACGTGGCAAGATCAGGGGCTGACCGGCTTTACCGTCTACGACGTGCCCGGACCGAAGCCTCTCGAATACGACGCGACCCTGTCGATCAACCCGCCCGAAGAATTCTGCTTCTTAGAAAATCTTCCCCTCGTAAGGGCGATTCTTTCGTGGACCACTCCGCCGCCTGCGAGCAGCCCGGGCTGGGTGCCGGTCTGGGGCAACGTGCTTGACGCAACCACCCAAATTGCGGGATTCGATCTCATTGTACTCGACAAGTTTCTCGCTGAATCCAAGGCACAGCTGGCGGCGAAGTTTAAGGACGCCGTTGACCTGACGCAGCCCATCAAGGCGTCCCCGCCGAAAGCCTTAAGCGCTGCGGAAATGCACACAGTTTACAATGGCAAGGTTCCTGCGCATCGCTACCTGTCGGCCGAGCTGAAGAAAGCCATCGATGCGCAAGCGACGGGGCTCGCGACTTTCACCGGCCCGGGGTCCTCCTTTGCCGGGATTAAGGACCTCAACATCAACGACATCGTCGGCGACCTGCTCGGTACCGATGGCGACACGACCTACGAAGAATTGGACTGCGTGGGGCTGAACTCTAACCTCAGCCAGTTGGTGGGGATCATCAAGGTGAAGCTCTCTAGCGGATATTCCGGCGAACCCTGCACCGCAGGCAGCCAGGAATACGTGGCCTTCTGGGTGGACTGGGGCGGCGGTTGGACGTATGTCGGCACCAGCTCGGTGAATGTGCATGATTTCAGCTCCATACCGCCGAACGGCCTCGAGTATTCGGTGGTCCAGCCTGTGGACATCGCGAGCCACACGCAGCTTTGTGGGGCCGGACCGAAGACCGCCAAGGTGCGCGCCGTCCTCTCTTGGGACGTGCCGCCCTCGACAACCGATCCGTACGCGCCGGTCACCTGGGGCAACAGTGACGAGACTCTGGTCCTGCTCAATCCGGGAGCGCCATTCGTGTCCGGAACGCCCGACATTTCGATCATCGGCGGTATCGGCGTTGCCAATATCGACACCGTGGTGACCGGCATGACCAAGCCCGGCGCCGTCTTCGCCCTCACGGGTACCTACGCCGACCCATGGTTGGTCGCCCGACAGTGCCCGTTTGGCGGTCTAATCGTGATTCAGGGACTGCCTACAGTCGGTAACAACTATCGTGTCAAGGTACAGAAGGTCGGCGCTCCGCTCCCTATCGTGCTCACCGATCCGATTACGACCACCGACTGGACCGGTACTCCGTCAACGCAGTCCACGCATGGCGCCGGGTTCTTCAAATATCTTGATACGACTCAGAACGTCGACAATATTCTGGCGTACTGGCACTCGTCGGGCGACGATCAGTGGAACGTCTGGCTGGAGTTTGCGGACTCGTCAGACACCGTGCTGAGCACGACCCCGCAGTATCTGATCCAGCTCGATAACACGCCGCCGACTTTCCCTCTCACGATGGATATTCATATCACTTCGGGTGCCGGCGATTGCACCGACGTGACGGTGGGCGGTGGAGTGAGCGGCTACTTCATAGCCGACGATCTTCACTTTGGGGCCTGGGCGCTCTCAACGGAGCCCAACACGGTTTCGACTCCGTCCAATCAGCCGACGGTGACCGGCTTGGCGAATACGGATTCGGCTCCAGGACCTGCCGGATGGCCCTGGTCTTTGGATACCGGCAGTCCTATATCCATGAGACCATGCGGTTACGTGGTCCGGCTGGACGCATCCGACCGAAGCATCCTGGACAGCTCGCCCGGCAACCACAATACGAACAACATCGAGGCCGGCTTCTGCCTCCGGGCGGCAGATTAGTCGGTGCTTGGGGCTCTTCGGTTTCCGTGAGGCAGGAGCTCGGCAGCCGGGCGACTGTTGGAACAGAACACGGTGAGGCAAGCTTCTGGGCACGGTTGGTTCTGGCTGTCCTTGTCACCAAGCGGGTGGCTCATCTGCTGGCGGGCGAGGACAGCCCAGCCGACCCAGGGATGGGTCTTGGTCAAACGGAGCATGCCATTATCTTTCAAGCCAAAGGAGGGCACATTTATGTCTGCATATCGGTTTGGAAAGCACCCACCGAAACAAGACTATCGTACGCTTCGATTCAAGAACTATCTGACCGCACAACTTGCGCCGCCGCCTGCTTCTTACGACGTTCTCCCGCAGGTCTACAAGAAGTTGAAGGTGTCGGATCCGACGAAGTTATTTCCCATGGACGGTAACGATACCTTGGGAGACTGCACCATCGCTGCCCTAGCTCACGCGGAAACGGTCTATAGCGGCCTGGTCGGCACGAAGGAGATTATGGGCAAGCAGAATGTGGTCAAGCTGTACATGCATTTGACAGGCGGCATAGACTCCGGTCTGAACGAACTCGACGTGCTGAATTACTGGCAGAGCAACGTTGTTTCCGGAGACAAGATACTGGCATATGTCAGCATCGATGTAAAGAACCATACGCATGTTCAACAGGCAATTCAGCTCTTTGGCGGCGTCTACCTGGGGTTTCAGGTCCAACAAAACTGTGTTCAGGAGTTCGACGCTCACCAGCCTTGGACCCCGGGTCCGCTGACCCAGGATGGCCACGCGGTATTTGCCGTCACCTACGATTCGACCGGCGTGACCGTCCTCACGTGGGGGAATACGCAGAAAGCGACCTGGCCGTGGTGGGATGAATGTGTCGACGAAGCATACGCCATTCTTCCACCGGAAGCAGAGAAAGCCGGCTTTGCACCGGGGTTCAACTTCGCTCAGCTACAAGCTGATTTAGGGGCCGTAGCGGGCTGACGTAAGCTCAAGGAATGTTTTCGTCGCGTGAGGTAGGAAGCCACTGATACGGCCTTAGAGACGGAGGATTATCGTCTCGCGAGTCCGGAGAAGGAGGAGATGATATGAAAAAGAAAAGTGGCGAGGCCGTACAAGACAAGGTCATCAAGAAGCACGCTGACGTCTCAAGCTTGGCGCGCTCTTTTGAAGCACCGCCAAAAGACTTCGATCCTCACTCGGCGACAGATCGCCTGCTTATTCACCATGGATTCCCCCGTCGACCAGACCCACAACGAGAGCCGGGTCTGTACCAGAGATGGAAACGGGCTTTTCGGCCGGGAACAAAGATGATTAAGGCGGAACTCGCATTCGACGAGATCATGAGCAAGCGTAATCCGCTGTACAAACAGCAAGACGATTTTCAACCCCGAGGTTGGGGCGGCGTGGTGGTCCTCACGTCCTCTCTCGGCTACTCTCCTGCCGAGCCCGCGAACACAGTCTACGGCCAATGGACCCAACCCTATGTATATCCTTTGGCCAACCCACCTGCGGGCCCGCAAACCGTTGGCTTTTGGGTGGGGATAGACGGTTGGAACAATGGCCAAGTCCTGCAGGCCGGCACGGCGGTTACCGTCAACGGGAATAACGTCATACACTGGGCATGGACCGAGTGGTACCCCAATGGTCCAGTCCAGATCACAAATTTCTCCGTCGCACCGGGTGACGTCATCACTTGCCTCGTCTGCGCGCCGCAATCCAATCATGGCTTCGTGTCGATGAGGAACGAGCGCACGAATCAGGTCGTAAGCGTGGGCGTGTCCCCACCCGCTGGCGTTACATCAATTGGTGCATCGGCGGAGTGGATTGTCGAGGGAATATCGGCTGATCTGATTCCGTTCGATATGTTTCCGCTTCCTATAGTGCTCGATGCGATGATATTCGCTGGCGCCTCAGCGGGCACAAAGCATCATTCGTTCGATATGCAACCGGGTGGCTTCACTACAAACATCGTTGGAACGGGCGGAAAGCCTTTGACTCAAGCCTTCATTGGTTCTCCCACGAGTGCGTTCGTCCTCTGGGAAGGGCTTTCATGACGCCGCGATAGAAAGCAACAAGGGGTGCAAGCGAACGATAGGTAGCAAAAGTGGCTACAAGAGTATCCGCATGTTATTACGTTTCTGAAAAAACAGGACGGAGGAAGCAATGAAGAAGAAGCCACCAAATTATCCGACGGGCACAATCGAACTGAAGTACTACGCCCCGGGCCCATGGCAGGTAACCGTGAGCAC
>JBEKAD010000506.1:0-4619 GCA_050018435.1 Terriglobia bacterium | reverse complement strand
GTCGCAGGATATCTCAAGCCCCGCCGCGCGCGCTGTGACCTTCGATCAATTGCGGGACGCCTACAACGAGCAGATCCGCGGCCTCGTGGACGGCGGCGTTGACCTGCTGCTGGTGGAAACCATCTTTGACACGCTGAACGGCAAAGCCGCGCTCTTCGCCGCCGACCAGTTTTTTGCGGACACGGGAAAACGCTTGCCCCTGTTGGCCTCCGTGACCATCGTTGACCTGAGCGGCCGGACGCTCTCCTGCCAGACCATCGAAGCCTTCTGGATTTCCGTCTCCCACGCGCCGCTCCTGAGCGTGGGCATCAACTGCGCGCTGGGCGCGAAGCAAATGCGCGCGCACATCGAAGAGCTTTCGCGGCTCGCGCCGATTTTTACAAGCTGCTATCCTAACGCCGGCCTGCCCAATGCCTTCGGCGGGTTCGACGAAACTCCGGAAATCATGTCCGCGGATTTGCGCGAGTTCGCCGCGAACGGCTGGGTGAACATCGTCGGCGGGTGCTGCGGGTCCACGCCCGCTCATATTCGCGCCATCCGCGAGGCAGTCCGCGATTTGCCGCCGCGCGTGCCTCCCCAGGTGGAACGCTACTCCCGCTTCAGCGGCCTTGAGCCGCTGGTGATCCGGCCAGAAACCAACTTCGTCAACATTGGCGAGCGCACCAACGTCACCGGTTCGCCCAAATTCGCCAAGCTGATTTTGAGCGGCCAATTTGAGGAAGGCTTGAGCGTCGCCAAGCAGCAAGTGAAGGGCGGCGCGCAGATCATCGACATCAACATGGACGAAGCCATGTTGGATTCCGAGCAGGCGATGACCACCTTCTTGAACTACATCGCTTCGGAACCGGACATCGCCCGCGTCCCCATCATGATTGACAGCTCGAAATGGAGCGTCATCGAGGCGGGGCTGAAGTGCATACAGGGCAAGGGCATCGTGAATTCCATCAGCCTCAAGGAGGGCGAAGAGGTTTTCAAGCAGCGCGCCCGCCTGATCAAGCGCTACGGCGCCGGCATGGTGGTGATGGCCTTCGACGAGGCCGGGCAGGCGGACTCGACGGAGCGCCGCGTCGAGATCTGCACACGCTCTTACCGCATCCTTACCGAGGAAGTGGGCGTGGATCCGTGCGACATCATCTTTGACCCTAATGTCCTCACCGTGGCGACAGGAATCGAAGAGCACCGGAATTACGCGGTGAGCTACCTCGAAGCCACGCGGCAGATCAAGGCCACACTTCCCGGCTGCAAAGTAAGCGGCGGGATTAGCAATATCTCTTTCTCGTTTCGCGGCAACAACGCCATCCGCGAGGCCATGCACTCGGCCTTTTTGTATCACGCCATCCGCGCGGGCATGGACATGGGGATTGTGAACGCAGGTCAGCTCGCCGTCTACGAAGAACTGCCGCGCGACCTGCTGGAGCGGGTGGAAGATGTGCTGTTGAATCGCCGCGCTGACGCCACGGAAAGGCTGCTGGCCTTCTCGGAATCGGCCAAGCAGCGCGGGCGGGCGGAAATCCAGGAAGACGCTTGGCGCCAGGGAACTGTCGAGGAGCGTCTAAAACACGCTCTGGTGAAAGGTGTGGCCGACTATATCGAGAGTGACACCGAGGAAGCCCGGCAGAAGCTCGCGAGGCCCTTGAGCGTTATCGAAGGCCCGCTGATGGCCGGGATGAGCGTGGTGGGCGACCTGTTCGGCTCCGGGAAGATGTTCCTGCCCCAGGTGGTCAAGAGCGCGCGGGTGATGAAGAAAGCCGTCGCCTATTTGCTTCCCTTCATGGAGGCCGAAAAGGAAGCAGGGGGCAAAGCTCGCGCGGAAGGCCGCATCGTGATGGCCACCGTGAAGGGCGACGTACACGATATCGGCAAGAACATCGTGGGCGTCGTCCTGGGCTGTAACAACTATGAGATTATCGACCTGGGCGTTATGGTCCCGTGTGAGAAGATTCTGCAAACCGCGCGGGAGAGAAACGCCGACATGATCGGCTTGAGCGGACTCATCACGCCCTCGCTCGATGAAATGGTCCACGTGGCCAAGGAAATGGAGCGCGATGGATTCACCATCCCGCTGCTCATCGGCGGCGCCACCACCAGCCGCGTACACACGGCGGTGAAGATCGCTCCCCACTTCCGTCAGCCGGTCGTGCACGTTGTGGATGCTTCACGCGCCGTGGGCGTGGTGAGCCGACTCAAGAACCCGGAGACGCGGCCGGCATTCCAGGAAGAAAACCGTCGGGAGCAGGAAAAGCTCCGCGCCACGCACAAGCCGGCGGCACAGAAGCTGTTGACCCTGGAGGAGGCGCGCCGGCGCAAGCCGCCCGTCGATTGGAGTCAAGCTCGTCCCGCCCGCCCCGCCTTCACGGGAGTACGCGTATTTCCCGCGACGCCGCTGGCGCAGATGGTTCCCTACATCGATTGGACGCCCTTCTTTCAAGCCTGGGAGCTGCGCGGAACGTATCCGAAAATTCTTGACGACGCGACCGTGGGCAGCAAGGCGCGCGAGCTTCTGGAAGACGCGCAAAAGCTGCTTCGCCGCATCGTGGCGGAAAAACTCCTCACCGCCAACGCCGTTATGGGCTTTTTCCCCGCCAACAGCGTGGGTGACGACATCGAGGTGTATGCCGATGCATCGCGCTCCTCCATGCTGACCGTATTCCACACCTTGCGGCAGCAGATGGAGAAGGCTCCCGGCCACTACAACTGGGCGCTCGCAGACCTGATCGCGCCCAAACAGACCGGCTTGGAAGATTACTTGGGCGCTTTCGCCGTCACCGCCGGCGCCGACATGGAACCGCTGCTGGCGCGGTTCCAGCAGGACCACGACGACTACAATTCCATCATGGCGAAAGCGCTCGCCGACCGCCTGGCGGAAGCGCTGGCGGAGTTAATGCACAAACGGGCCAGAGAGTTTTGGGGTTATGGCAAGGATGAAAACCTGGCACTCGACGATTTGATTCACGAGCGCTACCGTGGCATCCGTCCGGCGCCCGGCTATCCCGCCTGCCCCGACCACACCGAGAAGCTCGAGCTGTTCGACCTCTTGCAGGCGGAGAAGAATGCCGGCATTCATCTGACGGAGAACTTTGCCATGTCGCCGGCCGCTTCCGTGTGCGGGCTCTATTTCTCCCACCCGGAAGGAAAGTATTTCGCCGTGGGGAAGATCGACCACGATCAAGTGGACGATTACCATCGCCGCAAAGGCATGGACCTGCGCAGCGTGGAGCGCTGGCTCCGCCCCATCTTGAACTACGATCCCGACCTCCAGGAATCCCTGCGCGAAAGCCCCGGCGTGCCGGCGTCGTCGTAAGAAGGCGTGCAAAATTGCTGTCTTTACCGCCGAGGCGCTGAGACGCAGAGTAGGTGTCAGGTGTCAGGTGTCAGGTGTTAGGGTTTTACTGGCACCTAGCACCTGGAACCTAACACCTCCTTTGCTCTGTGCCTCCGCGCCTCTGCTATGAAAATGGATGTGCTTCGCGCATTTTCATGTACAGTGGCGAGCCGAAGGCTCATGGGACTCTGCGGTGAGAAGGAGTCTTGAGAATTGGTACACAGCTTCGTAAGTCTTGGAACAGAGTTTCGGCCGCATCACCGTCTTTCGCGTTACAATCCCGTGGAGATTTTCGGACTACATTCTTAATGAAATCGGACAGGAGCCGACCATGACAGCCTTGAATCGTCGTGAATTCATACAAATTTCAGCGGCTACGTTACTTCTGAACAAGCTCCGCATGGAAGGCGCGTCCGGCCCTCCTGCCCGGATCAGCGAATCCGGCAAGGCGGTGCGCGCGGAAGGGGCGAATTACGTGTGGGAATGGTCGCAGGAGACCGATCGCTTCCGCATCCTGGACCTGCAAGGGCGCGTGTTAGCATCGGGTGCGCTCCAGCCGGCTGTCGTAGTGCAGCCAGCGGGGCAAAAAGCGGCCGAGCGCTCGACCGCGGGCCGGCTGGCGGGCCATGCGGTCGAGGGCAGCCGCGTGAGCTGGACCTACAAAGGCGTGAACAACTCCGCAACCTTGTCTGTGGCTTGGCGCTTCGACGAGCATGGGCCTTGGGTGGAACCCGTGATTTACGAGACCACCACCGCCGAAGACGTGGTGAGCTTGCACTACTTCGCCGAAGCCGACGGTGACCGCGTGAAGCCCTCTCTGGAAGCGAATAACCTGGTGCTGCCGGGAATCAGCGAGTCTCCGGCGATCAGCCCTCTCGCCAACCATGGCATGGGTTGGAACCTCACCAGTTGGCTGGGCCGGGGAGCCCCCAAGGGGCTGAGCCTGGAGCAGCAGTGGGGATTGCCCGCCCACTACTTTTGTGGTTTCCGCGGCCACGGGGTAGCGGAAAACGCGGAGGTTCCCGCCGGCAATCCTTCCGAGGCTTTCTGCTGTGGGCTCGCGGAACTTCCCAACGGGGATTTCTTCCTCGCTCAGCAGCGCGGCCGAGGCAGTCTGGCGCTCGAGCTGCGCGGCGACTTGTGGGAGCACTTGCGCGGTCCCGGCCGTTTTTCTTTGGGCGCCACGTTGTTCTGGGCCTTCGGCCCCAACTTTTATGAAGCGATCCGGCAATATTATCTGGGCCTCGTGAACGCAGGGATAATCAAAAGGAAGACGAACTCCGCCCGCAAGAATGCC
>JBEKAD010000505.1:0-4620 GCA_050018435.1 Terriglobia bacterium | reverse complement strand
TCCCCGGCCGGCACAATGTGCAGAACGCCCTAGCCGCGGTCAGCGTGGGCTTGGAACTGGACCTTTCCCCCGAGCAGATTCGCTTGGGGCTGGAGCGCTTTCGCGCCGCCGACCGGCGTTTTCAGATCAAGGCGGATGTGGATGGCATTACCGTTGTGGATGACTATGGCCACCACCCCACGGAAATCCGCGCCACGCTTGACGCCGCCCGTCTGCGCGGGGCGAAGCGCATCATCGCCATTTTTCAACCGCACCGCTATACGCGCACCAAGTTCCTGCTGGATGAATTGGCCGGCTGCTTCGAGGGTTGCGACCGCGTTTACGTGCTGGATATCTATGGCGCCAACGAGCCGCCGCTGCCCGGTGTGAGTTCTGGACTGCTGGTGGGACGCATGCATCAACTGGGTGTAAACAACGCGCGCTACGCGTCAGACGAACAGGTGTTGGAGGAACTCTCGAGCGACGCGCGGCCGGGCGACCTGATCATCACCATTGGCGCCGGAAGCGTGTGGAAGATGGGTGAGGCGCTGGCGAAAGAGCTGAAAGGCCGGGAGACGGGACACGGGGTTCGGGATTAGGGATTCGGGGTTCGGGAACTGGGACGAGGGCTTAGGATTTCGGGGGACGGGAAACGGCATTCCGAATTCCGAATTCCAGACGATCGAATTGGAAGCTCGAGTTGCGACTATCGGGTTTCGAAAGAGGAAAAGAACCAGGAAATGAAGTACGACAAATTCATCTGGTTTCGAAAGAGGAAAAGAACCAGAAAATGAAGTACGACAAATTCGAGGACCTTCCGGTGTGGCAGGCGGCGATTGAGTTAGGGCGGCATGTCTATGCGCTCACCGAGAACCCTGCCTTTAAGAGCCGCTACAGCCTGCGCGACCAGATCGAACGCGCTGCGGTCTCCGTATCCAATAACATTGCGGAAGGGTTTGAGAGAGGGACGAATCAGGAATTGCTGACGTTTCTGTACATTGCTCGTGGATCAGCGGGAGAAGTGCGGTGCATGCTATACCTGCTGAATGGGATGCAGCCGTTTCGGAATCTGGAATCCGAAATGCGGAATCTGCGAGAACGGACGGACAGCATTTCGAAACAACTGGGCGCTTGGGCGCGCACCCTTCAAGACTCGGATTTCAAAGGACGGCGGTTCGTAACCGAAAAGACGCGAGATGCCGCGGAGAAGGCACGCGGGCGGCAGGAGTTTCTGAAGCATTTGGAGGACATTCGAAAAAAAGGGGACCGGGAGGCCGAGGTCAAGAATGCGGAACCCGGAATCGGCCAATCGGGATCTGAGCCAAAGGATTAGCTTGCTGCATTCCGAATTTTGAATTCCGGATTCCGGAATCCACGACTCGGAATCCAGAAGTGACTGATGGGAATGCGGGAATCCACGACTCGGAATTCGGAAGTAACTGATGGGAATGCGGGAATCCACGACTCGGAATTCGGAATTCGGAATCCGGAATTAAGGCTTAGCAGGATGCTGAAAAAGTCGAAAAGCGGCCTGTTTTTCCCTACTTCGGCACCTGTAAGTCCTTTGTTTTCAGGAGAGGCTAGCAATATAGTTATCCCGAAAGAGAGTTTTTCAGCATCCTGTTAGACCCCAAAACGCCGGGTCCCGGGTCGCGAACCTCGAGCCCCGTATCCCGTACCTCGAGCCCCGTATCCCGTATCTTGAGCCCCGAATCGCGTGTCCCGATTGGTGAATGACGATGGAAATGGTGGAAACAGACGCACTGCCGATGCCGGATGAGCTGGACGCGCAAGAGGAGTCGCCTTACCTGCGACGGCAGAAAGCGGTTCCCGTGCGGCGCAGCCGGATATCGCGGCGAGTGCGCGTGGCGCTGTTTGTGATCGGAGTGCTCCTGCCCGTTGGTTTCGCGGGCTATGGTCTGGCGACGTTCGCGTTGACCTCTCCCTTTTTCGTGCTGAAGTCACCGGAAGACATCGTGGTGGTGGGAAACCGCTTCGTTTCCCGCGAGGAAGTGTTAGGCGCGTTGGGGTTGCCGTTGACGGGGAACCTCAAGACGGGGACCAATGTCTTCCGCATGTCCTTGGATGTCCGGCGGCGAGGGGTGGAAACGCTGCCCTGGGTGCGTGCGGCCTCGGTGACCCGCATCTTGCCCCACGGGCTGCTGGTGCACATCACCGAACGGACTCCCGTGGCCTATGCTAATGTCGGCGGGCGAGTGAGCTTGGTCGACGATGACGGTATGCTGCTGGAGAAGCCTGATAGCGGGGTCTTTGATTTCCCCGTGGTTTATGGACTGGAGAGCCTCCCCAGCCTCGACGAGCGCCGCGCGCGTTTGGCTCTTTACCTGGAGTTCATGCGGCAATTGGGGGTGGAAGCTCCCCGCGCGGGGTGGATGATTTCGGAAGTTTACCTGACGGATGCTGAGGACCTCAAGGCCCTGCTCATTAGCGGGCAACAAACCGTGCAAGTGCATTTCGGGCAGAAGGATTTTCTCGGGCGATTCCAGAAATTTCTGGCCCTGCTCCCGGAGATTCAGAAATCGAATGCTAAACTTGATTCGGTGGATTTGCGTTATCGCAATCAGGCCATCGTGGAACCACAGACACCAGCACCCCCTGCGGAGCCGGCAGTTACCGCCAGCGGCGAGCGAAAGGAATAGTAGCGCCGGGCTTTAGCCCGGCACATGCCGCCCTAAAGGGCGGCGCTACGCTATCAGCTATCAGTTAAAGCAATGCCGAATTCCGGTAGTGGTACAGTTTGATGTTGTAGCGGCGAGTTTACCTCGCCAGTTGGCGGCATAAAGCCGCCTCTACATCAAACTGTACGACTACCCGAATTCCCGATAGCGAAAAGCTGATAGCTGAAAGCTGATAGCTAAAAACTGATCATGGCGCGCAAGGAGCATTTTATCGTCGGGCTCGACCTGGGAAGCGTCAAAACCTGCGCGCTCGTGTGCAAGCCGAACTCCGAGGGGAAGCTAGAAATGGTGGGCGTGGGCGTCGCGGAATCCAAGGGCTGGCGCAAGGGGATCATCGTAAATCTCGACCTGACGGAGCTGGCGGTGAAGAAAGCCGTGGAGGCTGCGGAAGCTGCCGCAGGAGTTTCCATTGATTCTGCTTACGTGGGCGTGGCCGGCGCCCACATCAAAGGAGTGAATTCCCGGGGAGCCATAACCCTGGGGAAGTCCCCCGGCACGACACGTGAAGTGGAACGGGATGATTGGCAGCGAGTCATTCACACGGCCCAGGGCATCACTCTGCCCGAGGATCGCCAATTTCTGGAAGTGCTTCCGCAAAAATTCCTGCTGGATGCTCAGGACGGCATCCGGGACCCGGTGGGGATGGTGGGATCGCGCCTGGAAGTGAATGTACACTTGGTGACGGCGTCCATTTCCGCTTCTCAGAACGTGGTGACGGCGGTAAACCATGCCGGGGTGGAGGTGCAGAGCACGGTTTTTGAGCCGCTCGCTGCCGGCGCCGCTTGTCTGACGGCCGATGAGCGTGAGCTGGGCGTGGCACTGGCGGATATCGGGGGTGGCACTACGGACCTGGTGGTTTATCACGCGGGCGTAGTACGGCACACCGCCGTCATTCCCGTGGGCGGCGAACACTTCACCAATGATATTGCCGTAGGGCTGCGTACGCCCATTCCGGAAGCGGAAAAGATGAAAAAGGCTTGGGGCGAGAGAGACCTTTCCAAGCCCGCCGACACCTTGCTGGAGGTCCCCAGCGTGGGGGACAGGCCTTCCCGCGTGGTGAGTTACGCCATGCTGAGTGAGATCATTGAGCCGCGCGCGTCGGAACTGCTGGAGTTGATTCGGGCGGAAATTGGCCGCTCGGGATGCGAGAAGCAGTTGGGGGCCGGAGTAGTTCTGACCGGTGGGGGAGCCAAACTCGGGGAGTTGGCCACCCTTGCGGAGTCAACTTTCGGCATGCCGGTGCGGGTGGCCATTCCCACCGGGCTGGAGGCGATGGGAGAAACGCTCCCCGACCCCGCGTTCTCGACTGCGGTCGGGTTGGCGATCTATGGGTATCGTCAACGCTTACTGCGCGACGCCAAGGAGTCCACGGGACTATGGGGAAGGATTTGGGATAAGCTGAAGTGATTGAGCAATTGGTGATTGGCGATTTGTGATTGACGATTGAGGATTGGCGATTGAGTATGAGCAAAATCGAGTTCGTAATTTATGCAACGCGTTCTCTCCGAACTGTCAACCGACAATCGGCGATCGACAATTCGGCAATGGTCAAACACAAATCGCCAATCGCCAATCACAAATCACCAATCACCAATGGAAGGAACCATCATGAGCGATAACGGCTTAGGCGACTTCCGGGTGGATTTCTCGGATGAACTGCGCGACGGCGCCAAAATCAAGGTAATCGGGGTCGGGGGAGGCGGGGGCAATGCGGTCAACCGCATGATCGCTGCCGATGTTAAAGGCGTGGACTTTCTTGTAGCCAATACCGACGCGCAGGCTCTCCAGGCATCCAAAGCCCAATTGAAGATTCAACTGGGCACGAAGTTGACCAAGGGGTTGGGTTCGGGAGGCAACCCGGAGATCGGACGGCGGGCGGCTCTCGAGGACACGGAAAAGCTCATCGAAGCCCTGGAAGGCGCGGACATGGTGTTTGTCACCA
>JBEKAD010000504.1:0-4626 GCA_050018435.1 Terriglobia bacterium | reverse complement strand
GTACCATGGTGGCGCCCTCCTCGGTGGCGATCAGAGATGTCAGAGCAACATCATTCTGAATCCGCTACCGCAGGAGGGCAACTGTTGACTTTCTACAAACACCTATTTTGGACAAGAGTGAGATGACCACGCCCGCTCCGCGGGCTTTCGCGCGCCGCTAACCGTTATTTTAGCGCCTATGCCTCTCCCCCATCCTACTACTTCCCCCGTGGGTTGAAGAATACAGCCAGAACGCCGCCGGGAAGGGCGGGGCATGGCTGCGTCGGAGCAGTGACAGCTTTTCGTTCTGCATACTGATTAACCTTTGGACGCTTGTAATGTTTAGAAGGAGTAGGGCCGAACGGCGTTCGGCCCAGGGCCAGCGCCGCTGGCCCCTACACTCCAAGACACGGGTCTCGGGATTTGGGGCATGCCAATGGCGTGGCCTTACAAGACATGTATAATCACTCTATGAGACGCGATCCTGCCGAAATTCTAAAGGCAGCCTTAGAACTCCCAATCGAGGGGCGAGCTGCGTTAACTGACTCTTTGCTCGAAAGCCTCGATCAGGAAGTTGACGAGGACGCGGAGACCGCATGGCAACAAGAAGTTCGCCGTCGTCTTGCCGAACTCGATTCGAATTTAGTGTCTCCGCTGCCTTGGGACGATGTCCGAATGCGCCTGATGGCAACGCTGCGAGATGAGAAATGTAGGGCTATGTCTGCGCAAGGGTAAAAGGTGCGGTATACTGAGCGCATGGCCACCATTGACATTGCCCGTCTCAGCTTCGAGGAGCGGCTGCGGCTCCTGGATGAGCTTTGGGAGAGTCTCTCTCGAACGCCGGAGGCGATCCCGCTGACCGAGGCCCAGCGCGAGGAGCTGGACCGACGGCTGGACGAACTGGATCGTGAGGGGCCGGTCGGAATCCCCTGGGAAGAGGTGCTCCGCCGGATTCGGGGCCGCGCCCAGTGATGCAATTGCTCGTCCGCCCCGCCGCCGCTGCGGATATTGAGGAAGCGTATCGGTGGTATGAGCAGCAGCGGGCGGGGCTGGGCGAAGAGTTCTTGGCAGCCGTCGATTCCATTCTGGGTGACATCGTCGCACATCCAACCACCTACCCGGTGATTCATCGAGAGACTAGGCGAGCGCTTCTCCGCCGGTTTCCGTGTGCAGTCTTCTTTCGAAGTTACGGTGAAACCGCCGTCGTCCTTGCGTGCATGCACGGTCGGCGCGATCCAAGCCGCTGGAAAGGCCGCGCCTAAAAGAAGGTGCTCCGGCGAGCCTCCTCAACGAATCATCCCGAGGGGGCCTGCACCCGGGCCGAATCACCTGGCCAGCGCTTGATCGAGGTCCTGGATCAGGTCCTCGACGGCTTCGATTCCCACGGAGAGGCGCACCAAGCCGTCGGTGATGCCAATAGCCTCCCGCTGTTCCGGCGGCACGGCCCGGTGGCTGGTGGAAGCGGAGTGCACGATCAGCGAGCGGGTATCGCCCAGGCTGGCAGCGCGGAGAAAAATCTTCACGCCATCCATGACGCGCTTGCCACCCTCGTAACCTCCCTTGGCCTCGAAACTCATCATGGCGCCGAAGGCCTTCATTTGCCGCTTGGCCAGGTCGTGTCCGGGATGGCCAGGCAGGCCAGGGTAGTTGACGCGTTCCACTTTGGGATGTTGGGCCAGAAACTCGGCAACCTTTTGCGCGTTAGCGCAGTGCGCAGGCATGCGCACGTGAAGAGTGCGAATGCCCCGCAGCATTAACCAAGCCGTGAAGGGGCTCATAACTCCGCCAAAGTCGCGGAGGACGTCGCGGTTAAGGTGCTCGATGTAATCTTTCGTGCCGATGGCGACGCCGCCCATGGCGTCGCCGTGTCCGCACAAATACTTGGTGGCTGAGTGAACCACCACGGTGATTCCTGACTTCAGCGGCTGCTGGAGGGCGGGCGAGGCGAAGGTATTGTCCATCATGGAAGGGATGCCGCGCGCCCGGGCAATTCCGGCCAGCGCGCTGATGTCGAGAATCTCCAGGATGGGATTGCTGGGCGATTCAAAATAGATCAGGCGCGTGTTGGGCTGAATGGCCTTCTCGAAATCTTCCGGGCGGGTGGATTGCACAAAGGTTGTGGAGGCGCCCATGGCCGGCAGCTTGCGGTTGAGAAAGTTGTAGGTGGCGCCATACAAGGAACGCGCCGCCACCACGTGGTCGCCGGCCTTCACGTAGGCCAAGATGGCGGAGGAGACGGCCGCCATGCCCGTGGCAAAGGCCTGCGCCGCCTCGCCCCCTTCCAGCGCCGCAATCTTTTCCTCCAGCGCGTGCACCGTGGGATTCCCATAGCGCGTGTACATGTACCCCGGCTTCTCGCCGGAGTACAGGGCGGCCATTTCATCAGAATCCACGGCGGCGAACGTGGTGGACTGGTAGATGGGCGTGTCAACCGCGCCGGTGACCTTGCAGGGAGCTTCACCTGCATGCACAGCCAGCGTCGCGAATTGATGATTGTCTCTCATGGCGCACCTCGTGATCGCGAATTTCCTGCTCCGCTCCGGAAGGCAACAAGGTTATCCCGATGCGGGCATTGTTGGAAAGAGCCGATTGCATTTTGGATTTTAGATTTTGGATTTTGGACTGGCAGGCCAACCACCCCTCAGTCCCCCCCGTACCCAAAGAGGGGGAGTGCAAGGAGGTTCTTAATCCAAAATCCAAAATCTAAAATCCAAAATGAATTGGAGGTGGTGCTGGACATCATTTGGGGAAATGAATAGACTTTTGTTTGGGGAGACGGAGTTATTAAAGGGGGGGGAAAGATCATGGCTCATTGCCCTGAATGCGAGGCGGCGATTGAAATGGAAGACGACGTCGAAGAAGGGGCAAGGTTGGATTGCCCGGATTGCGGAGCAGAACTGGAGGTCGTGAACACCAATCCGGTGGAACTCGACGTCATTTCCAGCGGGGAAGAAGACGAGGAAGATGGAGCTTGGTGATATGAGCTTTCGCAACCTGACAAGTGGTGCATCGCCCGACGGCAACCCGGTGGGACGGGAATCTCCCCGCCGAGCGCCAAAACTGACTGGTCTCACCCTGATGCTCCTGGGAGGGGTTTTGCTTTTGGGGGCCGTAACCGGACTGGCGAAAGAGAAGAAACCTCAGTCGAAAACGGTTTCCGGCACGGTGTTTGACGAGGCGGAGAACGTCATCCAAGGCGCCTCGGTTGAATTGAAGGATCTCGAAACCGGGAAGGTGGTGGATATCTACTCGCAGGAAGGAGGCCAGTATCAGTTCACAGACCTCCGCTTTGACCATGACTACACCGTCAAAGCCACGTACAAAGGCTCATCTTCGGAGGAGCGGCGGGTCAGCATGTTTGACACCCGCACGCGCCCGGTTCTGAATCTCACCATCCACAAACCGAACAAATGATTGGGGCCGTGGAGGGTTGATTTTTCTGCCCACTTTCGACCGCCTGCCGCTTCCGTCGCCGCCCGTGTAAGCTGAGGATCCGATGCGCACCGCACCCATTACTCCGGAAGACTTGCAGGGAGTTTTCCCTGTGCCGCCGCTGGCTCGCTGGCGCGACCCGCAGCGTACGCTCGATTTCAACGCCTCCGCCGGTATTGTCAATCATCTTGCGGCGGCGGGCATGACGCGTTTGCTTTTTGGCGGCAACGCCTTTCTGTATCACTTGAGCCTGGAGGAATACGCACAACTTTTGGCGTGGCTCGAGAGTTTACCGGACCACTTGTGGTGCATCCCCAGCGCGGGACCTTCCTATGGCCGGCTGATGGACCAAGCGCCCTTGCTGCGCCGCTATGGATTTCCCTGCGTGATGGTGCTGCCCTGCAACGATCCGCGCGACGCCGCCGGACTCGAACAGGGCCTGCGCGAGTTCGCGGATGCGGCGGGCATGCCGCTGACCATCTACCTAAAAGATGAGTTGGGCTTCGGCGCCGACCGCGCTGCGGGCCTGGACGCCGTCGGCCGCCTGGTGTCGAGCGGCGTGTGTTGCGCGATCAAGTACGCTGTGGTCCGCCAGGATCCAACCCAGGACGACTACCTTGCGGGACTGCTGGCGCGGGTAGACCGCCGCCGCGTGGTGAGCGGCATCGGCGAGCGGCCGGCGGTGGTTCACATGCTGGATTGGCATTTGCCCGGGTTCACCACCGGCTCCGGCTGCATTGCCCCGGCGCTGAGCCAAGCCCTGTTTGCCGCCTGCGAGCGCCCCGACCGCGCCGCGGCGGAAGCCTTGCACACGCACTTTCTGCCGCTCGAAGATTTGCGCGACGCCTGGGGTCCGGCGCCCGTACTGCACGCCGCCGTGGAGGCCGCCGGCATCGCCGAAACCGGCCCCCTGCCTCCGTTCGTTTCCAACCTATCAGCAGACCGATTCGAAACCGTCAAACCTGTCGCCCAAGCCCTCGCGGCCCAGTCCCTGGGTCGCGCGACGAAGGCGTAGCAGCCTCCTGCGCGGGTCTTTCACCCACGGGCGATCTGCGCCGCTGGGGCGCACTGAGAAATCCGGGTTAGTTCCAATGCTGTTCACTTAAGCTGACCGTTCCCGATTCGACCCCCTCACCCACCGCCTTGCGGTCCCCCCTCTCCCCAAGGGAGAGGGCTGTGATTTCGATTTTTATCCCTCTCCCCTCGGGAGAGGGG
>JBEKAD010000503.1:0-6544 GCA_050018435.1 Terriglobia bacterium | reverse complement strand
CTTTCCCCTCCACCAATTCCGCTGCCCGCTTCAGTCCTTCCACGCAACTGTCGTGCTGAGCTTGCGGCGAGAGGCCCGGCACCACGTTGCCCGACATGACGATCAACGCGGGGCATTCGATCTTTTCCATGATTTTCAATTGCTCGCGGACATCCGCCAGGAAAGCCTCGCGGACACTCGGGTCGCCCACACCGTGGTGTGTGCCGGCGGTGGTATCGAACGTGATGCCCAACTCGGCGCGTTTTTTGTTGTATCGGCGAAAATCCTCTTCCGTCCATTTCGAGTACTCACCGACCAATTCCACGGCGTGGTAACCGGCCTCGGCAACCTTTTCCAAACGCTCCTCAAAGGGCAGTTCGTGCATCACCGTCCAAAGCATGATGGAGATTTTGAACGGCGCTTCCACGGTGTTTTGGTCCGCCGCTGCGCGCGCCGCCGTGCCGTCAGTGGTTGTAGCGCTGAGCTTTAGTTCAGCACCTCCCAGTGGTTCAAGGGCAAGCGCGGCCGTGCCGAGCGTGGCCCCCGCAAGTGTCTTGGTGAAATTCCGTCGATTCATGGGTGTCCTCCCAGCTAGTTCTTGTCCTTCGTCGTCCCGTACGGCGCCCGTGTACGGGGAGAAAAAGTCCCTGGCACACAATCGGCAGCCGCGGGCAAGCGCAAGCTTACGCAACTGTTGCTCCCCTGGCAACTGGATTCTTGCCATCGGCACGTGCTGACCTAAAGGTCAGCGCTACAACCGCTCCGTGGGGTCGCAAAATTGCCCCGTCGCTGGCCACAGAACCATTGAGATATCTGGGAAAGTGGGTTACCGTATTTGTTCACTGAAACTCGACGTCTCGATTCACAGGAAATGACATGACGACCCTGCCTCGGCCCATCGTGCAAATCTCGCTCGACCTCACGACCATCGAAGAAGCTCTGGACCACGCTCACAAAGCGGTGCGCGCGGGAGTGGACTGGCTGGAAGCGGGAACCCCGCTTCTGCTGGGGGAGGGTCTGCACGCCGTCGAGGCACTGCGGCGCGAGTTCCCGGATTATCCCGTGGTTGCGGACTTGAAAACCATGGACGGCGGGTACCTGGAAGCGGAGATGATGGCCAAGGCCGGCGCCACGCACGTGGTGGTGATGGCGCGGGCGCATCCGGCGACGATCAGAATGGTCGTGCAGGCCGGCCGCGATTACGGAGTGAAAGTCATGGGCGACGACCTGGGCTGTGAAGATAAGCCCGCCGCCTCGCGCCTGATGCAGGAGCTGGGAGTGGATTACATCGTACACCACGTGGGCTACGACGAGCGCCGCGACCCGGCGGTGATCGCCGCGCACGGTGGCGTACCGCCCAGTCCGCTCGATGAGCTGGCAGCCGTGGTGCAAGCCGTAAGCATTCCCGTGCAGGCGGTGGGCGGCCTCTCCGTGGAGCAGGTGATGCAGCTCCCCAAGTTCGGAGTCCATCACCTGGTGTTGGGCGCGCCGCTCACGGTGGATGCCGACGCCTTCAAGTCGCCCACGCACGACCTGGAAGGATTGTTGCGCGAGATTATTGCCAAATTGCAGGGAAGGGGTTGAGCATGCCGACGGCCTCCATGGCGGCGATCGTCCATTACGCTCTGGAAAAATACGCGGTGGAGTTGCGGGAAATGCCGCGCCCAGGCGACCCCGCCGACGATGAAGTTCTGCTTTCGACGCGCGCCGTGGGTGTTTGTGGAAGTGAGATTCACCAATTTCATAATACCCATAGCTGGCCCGTTAACATACCGGTGATCCTGGGGCACGAGTTCACCGGCGTGGTGAGCGCCGTGGACAAAGGCGTACGGGGATTTCGAGAGGGCGACCGGGTGGTGTCAGAAACGGCGGCGTTTATTTGCGGCCAATGCGTTTATTGCCGGTCCGGTGAGTACAATCTTTGCCCGCAGCGGCGCGGCTTCGGCAATGGCATGAACGGCGCCATGGCGGATTTTGTACGAGTGCCCGCGCGCTGCCTGCATCGGGTGCCTGACTCCGTTTCCTTTGAAAAGGCCGCGCTCACCGAACCGTGCTGCGTGGCGTTTAACGCCACGTGCGTCCACAACGAGATCCACCCGGGCGATTCCGTTCTGGTCCTGGGGCCGGGCCCCATCGGCCTGCTCTGTCTGGAACTGGCAAAGCTTGCGGGCGCAAGTTGGGTGGGTGTGGCCGGGCTGAAGCAGGATGCCGCCCGCATAAAAGTGGCGCAGGCACTGGGCGTGGATCGCGCGCTCACGGAGGGTGAAGAGCAGATTCGCGAGGTAGTACGGTCCATCGGAGATGGGCTGGGCGTGGACTTGGTGATTGACGCCGCGGGCGCCTCCGCCGCGCTGAAGACTGCCATGGCGGTCGTGCGGCCGGGCGGTCAAATCACCAAAGTCGGCTGGGGACCTCAGCCACTGAACTTTTCCCTCGATCCACTGGTGCAGAAAGCGGTTCGGCTTCAGGGCAGCTTCAGCCACAATTATCGGATGTGGGAGAGAGTGCTTACGCTGCTGGCGTCGGGAAAACTCGACCCGCTGCGCATCGTGGGCCGAATCGAAACTTACCCGAATTGGCGCCCCTGCTTCGATGAGATGGCCTCCGGGGAAATTGTGAAAGCCGTCTTGAAACCGGCGCGAGAGAATGGGTGAGCGGTTGCTGTGCGAAAGGAACTCATGAGCCAGGCGGATGCGGAAAAGCGATCGTTGGCAGGCCAAGTGGCGGTGGTCACCGGCTCGACACAGGGCATTGGCGGAGGAATCGCGCTCAAACTCGCCGAGGCGGGCGCGCGGATTCTCGTGCACGGGCGCGACAGCCAGCGGGCCGGCGGCGAAAAGACTGTGGAGGCCATTGACGCCGCCGGAAGCCAAGCGCTGCTGGTGACCGGGGATTTGCAGGATGAATCGCACTGCCGCAGCATCGTTCGCAACGCGCTCGCGCGCTTCGGGCGGGTGGACATCCTTGTGAACAACGCCGGCGTGGTGCATCGCGGCACCATTGAGGACACTTCCACCGAGCTGTGGGATGAAATCTTCGCCATCAACCTGCGCGCCCCGTTCCTTCTCTGTCAGGAAGCGGTGCGTCATATGAAGGACCGGCGGAGCGGCTGCATCGTCAACATCGGTTCCGTGAACGCTTACTGCGGGATGAAGCGGCTGCTGCCCTATTCCGCCTCCAAGGGCGCGCTGATGACGTTTACCAAAAATCTGGCGAATTACCTGACGAAATACCGTATTCGTGTGAACCAGATCAACCCCGGCTGGGTGCTGACCGAAGGAGAGCGCCACGCCGTCGCGGTACTCGAGGGTAAGGGTGAGAATTGGCTGGAGGACGCGGTGAAGACGCGCCCCTTCGGCCGCCTGCTGCTGCCCGCCGATATCGCCAACGCCGTTCTGTTTTTCGCCACCAATGAACTGATTTCCGGGGCTGTGCTCGATTACGAACAGCTTCCCTTTGGCGCGCCTTCCGACTTAGGAATCTAAGGGACCAACCGACGATGAAACTTGCTGCCTTTCCCAAATGTTACATGGACGAGCTGGTGCGGGACCGCACCATGACCCTGTTCCAATGGATCGACATGGCCGCGGATCTCCCCGTCGACGGCCTGGAGCTTTACGACGGAACCCTGACCAGCTTTGACGACGCGTACCTGGAGAAAGTTCGCGAGGCACACGCGCGCCACAAGCTGGAAATGCCCCTGCTGTGCTGCTCCTCGGATTTCACCCAGCCACGCGCGGAAGACCGGCGCAAGGAAGTGGAACACGAGAAACTCATGGTCGACATCACAGCGCGGTTGGGCGGCAAGTTCTGCCGCGTGCTTTCCGGCCAGCGCCGCCCGGGCGTCTCGCGCGAAGAGGGAGTGCGCTGGGTCGTGGAAGGCATCAAGGAGGTTTTGGAATACAGCGCGGCCAAGGGCATCGTGCTCACCATGGAAAACCATTACAAAGACAATTTCTGGACGTACCCGGAGTTCGCGCAGAAGCAGGATGTTTTTCTCGAGATCGTGAATCAGATCGATTCACCGTGGTTCGGCGTGCAGTACGATCCCTCCAATGCCATCCTGGCCGGTGAGGACCCTCTCGATTTGCTCGAGAAGGTAAAACATCGCGTGGTGACCATGCACGCCAGCGACCGGCACCTGAAGCCCGGACACACCATCGAGGAGTTAAGGGCGGTGGAGGATGCCGTTGGGTACGCGGCGATTCTGACCCACGGTGAGGTAGGCAAAGGAATGAATAATTACCCGCACATCTTCCGCACCCTGCGTGAAGTGGGCTTTGATGGGTGGGTTTCCATTGAAGACGGATTGAGCGGCATCGAGGAAATTCGCGCTTCCGCGGAATTTCTTCGGCCGTTTATCGACAGGCCGTAAATTAATTTTGGATTTTAGATTTTGGATTCAGCTCGGTGCGTTACCGCAGTCCCTGCAATCCAATTCGGAAAATCCCATTTTGAGAATAGATCTCCCGCGCCACTGCCCTCTGCTGAGTGCCTACGGCTTTCTGCCTACTGGCATCTTGCTGGGTCAGCTCCGGTATGAGGCGTTGGGTGAGCCGCCGCTTCGTCGAAGCCGGCATCGACGCCTTTGCAGCACAGCGCCATGTTGTTGACGCTAACGTCGATCTTGTCGGGATCGAATTTCGTGCCCGAGTAACCCGCCGCACAGAGGATGCGGCCCCAATTCGGGTCGGCGCCCGCCAGCGCCGTCTTCACCAACGGAGAGTTGGCAATGGCGCGCGCCACGCGGTCAGCATCGAGGGGAGTCCGCGCCCCCACAACTTCCACGGTAACCAACTTGGATGCACCCTCGCCGTCACGCGCAATCATGCGCGCGAGTGTCTGGCAAACGAGTGTTAATCCCTCCGCAAACCAGGCGTGGCTGTCGTTTCCGGGAATCACCGAAGTTTCCGCAAGGCCGCTGGCCAGCGCCACGACGGTGTCGTTGGTGGAGGTGTCGCCGTCTACGGTGAGGCGATTGAAGGAATCGTCCGCCGCTCCCATGAGCAGGTTGTGCAGCATGCGCTCGCCCATGGAGGCGTCCGTGGTAATGAAAGAAAGCAGGGTGGCCATGCGCGGATGAATCATCCCCGCCCCTTTGGCAATGGCGGCAATGTGCACAACCTTGCCTCTGGCTTCCGACCGCACCACGCAAGTCTTGGGGACGGTGTCGGTGGTCAGGATGGCGTGGGCGACGGCCTTGGCGTTCTCCTTGGAGAGCTTTTCTTTCAGATGGGGGAGTTGCTGGAGAATCAGGTCCGCGTTGAGCGCGACGCCAATGACTCCCGTCGATGCCACCAGGACTTGCGAGGGTTCGATTGCCAACAGCTCTGCGGCGACGCGGGCCGTTTCCTCCGCCGTGTGCAGCCCCTCCCTGCCGGTGCAGGCATTGGCATTTCCGGAATTGACGACGATGGCGCGGCAACGTCCCCGGCTATCGACCAGGTTTTGCCGTGAAAGCAAAACCGGCGCCGCCGCAACTCGATTGGTGGTGAAAACCCCGGCGGCCGTCGTCGCCGGCGAATCGGAAAAGATCAGCGCCAAATCCAAGGCCTCACGCGTCTTCTTGATTCCGGCGGCCACCGCCGCCGCCCGAAATCCCAACGGGGTAGCCAGATCGCCTTCGATGCATTCCCACTTTGGTATGGCTCGACTCACCGACCCTCCTTAAAGGCCAGAGATCGCGGGCCGTGGTTTGTCACGTTGAACCCTGCCGGCCCCAGCGAGAGGAAAACTCTGTTTCGCCCGCCCGCGCTAATGCTTGGCGGGCGCTGGGTTCGGAGCGATTTCCATCACCCCCGGAGTAGGAGGTGGCGGAGACGGCGGCCCCGCTACTTTGATCGTCCGCACACTCTCATCACAAGCCTGCATGTAAAGATCTTCGTCAGCGCGGCCGGGCGTGCAGTTCGCCTCCACAATATGGTCCGGGGAAATGACTCGCGCCGTGAGCAGCATCTCACGATTCTTATACTGCAAGATCAAAACCGCGTCGCGATCGTTGATCCGGGTGTGCTCAAAATGGTAGCGCGGAAGTTCGTGCAGGACGCCATCGGTCTCCCACTTCGCCAAGTCCTGCGGTGTGAACTCGGCGCTCTGATCAGGATTGGGCTGCGAAGTGATGGTGATGGAAGGTCCTATGCTCCAGAATCGTGGTGAGAAAATCCGGACGCCCCCTGAAAAGAGTTCCACCTTCTCGTTGATGCCCGCCGCCACCTGCATCTCAAATCCCAAACCATCATTCTTGTAAGAGGTCGGCGCCAGCGTTTCCTTTTCCACGGCTTCTCTGTGCGCCGGATACCCCTTCACGAGAAAATACTCGCCCCCGACGATCCCGCCCCCGATCAGCAATATCCCCAACCCGACGATTAGTTGCGTAGGAACGTGTTTCTTCATCATAGCAATCTTAACCTGTGTGCGGTGGAAGGCGCAATGCAGGTTTAAAGGCCCAAGAATCGCGATTGAGCGATGTAGCGCGTTCCTGCGGTGGTGGAAACGTCTGCTGCCGCGAGCCGTGGTCAGTGAGCGGCAGACTCACGGCTCAATTCCGGCCAAGATTCAGGGATCC
>JBEKAD010000502.1:0-4644 GCA_050018435.1 Terriglobia bacterium | reverse complement strand
GTTCTCACATGATAAATACACTATTAGATTAGACTATGTAGTGGGTTCCATTCAATAGTACTTTCGTTATAGTGGGTTCTTGTTTTTACACCTATTTACTATTTTAGAAGTTTATAATGATTAATACAACGTTCGGTCAAGTCAGATATCGAGCTTCACTTCATAGGGCTTTCGTCCCGATTCGCGCGATCGAAGAGCTGCAGCTCCAGTTTCTCGTGGTCGCATATCCCTGCAAATCCGGCTGATGGGTGCACCGATCAGTGACCCCATTCAGCTAAAGACAGTGAATAGTTATTCGTGCTTCATTATTCCGTCTTCATAATTCATAATTGTTCCGCATGACTGACGAACTAAAATCCCGGCCAACGGAAAATCCGTACATTGAGTTTCACCACGTCTACAAGGCGTTCGATGAACTCCCTGTGCTGGTTGACGTGAGCTTTGACGTGCGGCGCGGCGAGATGGTGGCGGTGCTGGGGCGCAGCGGCGTGGGCAAGAGCGTGACGCTCAAACACATTCTGGGTTTTCTGAAGCCGGACGCGGGGCAGGTGTTCGTGGCGGGCCGTGAGGTTTCCGCCCTGAGCGAAGGAGAACTGGTGGACGTCCGCCGGCGCGTGACCATGGTCTTTCAATCCGGGGCGCTTTTCGATTCCCTCACGGTTGGCGAGAATGTTGCCTATCCTCTGCGCGAGAGAGCCCTGCGCGGGCTGGCGGTAAGCGAGGAGGAAATTCAGCAGCGCGTTGACACCCTGCTGGCGCGGGTGGAACTGGAGGGCATGCGCGATCTGATGCCTTCTGACCTGAGCACCGGCATGAAACGCGCCGTGGCCATGGCGCGCGCGCTGGCGGCGGAGCCCGAGTGCATCCTCTACGATGAGCCCACCACCATGGTCGATCCCCTGATGGCGCAAATCCTCAGCGACCTGATCCTGAAGGTCAAGCAGCAGACGGGTCTTACTTCAATTGTGGTGACGCACGATATGAAACTGGCGCGCAAGCTGGCGGACCGCGTGGTGTTTCTGGTGGACGGCCGCGTGGCGTTTTTCGGCACGATCCAGGAAATGGACCAATCCACCGTGCCCATGGTCCAGGAATTCAGTCAGCTCGATGAGGTTTCTTTCCTGTCCTCCGGGCAGTGACGCAAGCGAGTTGATAGTCGATAGTTGATAGTCGAAAGTCAAAAACTAAGTTGATAGTCGAAAGTTGAAAGTCAGAAACTAAGAGGGCGCTCAGCGTTATCTTGTTCTCAACTTTTAACTGTCAACTATCAACTATCGACTTTCAACTATCCACTATCAACTATCAACTTTCGACTTGTTTCGATGGGGACTCGACTTATGTTGCTTCTGAACCGCCGTGAAGTCGAAAGCCTGCTCGATCTCGACCGCCTGACCGAGGCGTTGGGCCCGGCCATGGCCGAGCTGAGCGCGGGACGCGTTTCCATGCCCGCGCGCATTGCCACGCTGGTGCGTGAACGGCGCGGGTTGCTGGCCGCGATGCCAGTCTATCTGGGTTCAACGCGCACCCTTTCCACGAAGCTGGTCAGCGTCTTTCCTGAGAACGAAGCGCGTGGTGTTCCCAGCCACCAAGGGGTGATTTTGGTCTTCGACGCTGAGACGGGCTCGCCGCGCGCCCTGATGGATGGAACCTTCATCACGGCGGCGCGAACCGCGGCGGGGTCAGCTCTGTCCGCACGCCTTCTGGCGCGCCAGGATGCACGCGTTCTGCTGATTATCGGGACCGGCGTGCAGGCCCGCGCCCACGCCACGGCTATCCCGCGCGTGCGGCCGATCCGGGAAATTCGCGTGGTGGGCCGCAACCCGCAGAAGGCCGCGCGGCTGGCGGCGAAAATTACCCAGGAGCAGGGCATCCAAGCCTTCGCGTGCGAGGCGGTGGAGCAAACCTTTGCCGGCGCACACATCATTTGTGCGGCGACGCATTCGGCGCAGCCGGTCGTGAAGGGCGCGTGGCTACAGCCGGGCACGCACGTGACCTCCGTGGGCTTGAATCCCGAGGGATGCGAAGTTGACGCGGAGGCCGTCCGGAAATCTCTTGTGGTCGTTGAGATGCGCGCGGCGGCGCTCGCGTCCGGCCCCGGTGGCTCCAACGATTTGAAATGGCCGATTCGCGATGGGCTGATAGGGGAGGATCACATCCACGCCGAGGTGGGCGAACTGATTTCCGGCGCCAAACCCGGGCGCACCTCCGCCGAGCAAATAACGCTGTATAAATCCGTAGGCGTCGCCGTCCAAGATGCGGTCGCCGCGCACCTGGTGCTGGAAGCGGCGGAGAAGCAAGGCGCGGGGCGGGAAGTGGAAATCTGAAAGAACGAAGCTCGAAACTCGCAAATCGAAACTCGAAAATCGAAAATGGAAACTCGCCTGCCCAGCACAGGGGTTCCGCGATTTTCGAATTTCGATTTTCGAGTTTCGTCCGTATGCCGTATGAAACCTACCATGACCCTCGACCGGGTGCTTTCGCGCTTTGGCCTTGCTTCGCGCACGGTGGCGCGCCAGGCGATTCTAGCGGGCCGGATGAAGGTCAACGGGCGCATCGTGCGCGACCCGGACGTTTGGGTTAGCCCGGCCCGCGACACGTTTCAATTGGACGGCCAGCGCCTGAAGCCCGCGCGCAAACGCTACTTGCTCTTCTACAAGCCCAAGGGCGTGATTACCAGCCACGGTGACCCCGCCGACCGCGAGACGATTTACAAATACCTAGGGGAAGAGAACAAGTGGATAGCGCCCGTGGGCAGGCTGGATAAAGATACTTCCGGTCTTCTGCTGCTCACCAACGACACGGAATTCGCCGACTTCATCACCCGTCCGGAGTCGGAAGTTCCCAAGACTTATCTTGTCAAGACCAATGCTTTGCTCAGAGAGGAAGTCATCGCCCGCCTCAACGCCGGCGTGGAAATGCCGCGCGGCGATTTGGCGCAACCGCTCAGCGTGCGGCGACGCGAAGATCGTGGGAAGTACACCTGGCTGGAAGTCGTGCTGGCGGAAGGCAAGAATCGTGAGGTGCGGCGCATGGTCGAGGCCGTCGGGTTTAAAGTCTTGAAACTCGTTCGAACGCGCATAGGACCACTGACGCTGGAGGGCTTGCAGGTGGGAAAGTGGAGGGACCTTACTCCCGGCGAAGTGGCTTCTCTTCATAGGTTAAGATCGCGGTAGAATTGCACTATGGAGATTCTTGTCTACCCCCTTCTCCCTGAGTCCTTTCCGTATGCCCACCCCAGCCACAGTCCAATAAGCGCTAACCTGACTGTTAGAGGCCCCCGAAAGCCCGCCTGGGCGGGCGTCATAATGTGGCCCATGGCGCCAGAAGCTGTGAAAAAATTCCTGGACGAGCAAAAGCATTTCACGCCAAGGCGCCAGGGCGCAGAGGGCGCAAGGAAACAACGCAGTTGTTCTTTACGAGTCTTTGCGCCTTGGCGTGAGATTGTTTATTTTTTCGCAGCTTCGAAAGCCGTGGGGAAAAAGGGAGGTGGAATTACTTCTCAAGCCCCGGCAGGGGCGTCATCATCGCGACGGACCGAGATGGCAAAGCCCATCCGCCCACCCAGCCCCGACGGGGTTGATCCTACGAAGTTTCGGCCCCTCCAGGGCCGGAACGATCTCTCGGCTTCCCTTTCCGTAGGTTTCACCTACGGCTACCCACGTAATCCCGCTTCGCGGCACTCGCCGGGCGCTCCGCGCGGCCAACTTGTGCAAATACCACGGGAAATTCATCGAGCTTCTGGAGAGAGGCGCGAAGGAGTTCCAGTTTCCTCGCGAAGGCAGTGAAACAGTCGCTGTTTGGAGTATGATGAGGGACGCACTAAGTTTGGGGGGAACCTGTACGGCCCAGAAAGAGGAACAGACGGATCAGGCCCATCGAACGAATGGGCACAATTCAAGAGGATGCTTCCCGGGCCGCACGTCTGCCCGGGAGCCAAAAAAATAATCAGGAAGGCAAATGGCCAAAAAAGCTAAGCACCCCCGTCTCAGCTTTGTGCATACGGGACCCGCTCAATATGTGAATCGCGCCGGTATTCTCCGCAGGGCCGGCGACTGCATCGCCCCCTGGGGCAATCGCGCGCTGATCAGCGGAGGCAAGAACGCACTGGCGGCGGCGGAAGAACGGCTCATAAAATCTCTCGAAAAAGGCGGCATCACTTGGCGCAAGCACCTGTTCACGGGTGAGTCCAGCCCTGCCAACATTGCCAAGATCAAAGGGAAAGCGCAGGATCTCAAAGCCAACGTTATCATCGGGGTCGGCGGCGGAAAATCTCTGGACGCCGCCAAGCAGGCGGCTGCGGAACTCGGCCTCCCGGCAGTTTGCATCCCGACCATCGCCGCCACGTGCGCGGCGACCACGGCGTTGTCGATTGTGTACAATGACCGGGGCGTGTTTCAAAGAGCCCAACTGCACCCCAGGAATCCCAGCCTTGTCCTTGTCGATCCGGAAATTATCACCCATTCTCCGGGTATCTACCTGCGGGCGGGCATCCTGGATTCCCTGGCCAAGTGGTACGAAGGGCGTTCGGTGTGGCCGTGCGTTCAGAATCCCGACGTTCAAACCGCAGCGGCCATTCAACTGGCGGAAGTGCTCTACAAGGGCCACCGAAGACATGCCCTCGACGCGGTGCGCCTGAACGCCGAA
>JBEKAD010000501.1:0-4675 GCA_050018435.1 Terriglobia bacterium | reverse complement strand
AGAGGGGGGACCGCAAGGCGGTGGGTGAGGGGGTCGAATATTGGGAACGGTCAGCTTAAGTAAACAGTGGGGACTTTAGCCCGCATTTCTCACCAGTGAGGGGAAGGGCGGGGCTTTAGCCCCGCCGTTTCAGGACCTTCCCCATCATTCCTTTGCCACGCTCCCCGCGCAGCCCCGATACATCGGGGCTGCGCGGGGAGCGAGAAGGGAAGAAAATACATAGCTGCCCCTGCGGCGGGGCTGAAGCCCCGCCCTTGCGGCCGCTCGATGAGAACAACTCGGGCTGGTGAGAAATTCCCGTTAGGAGCCCTCAGCCGCCATCTCTTTCTTTTCCCCCGTTACAGACTCGATGCCGGACGGCCGCAATGCTTTGAACTGGCGGATGGTTTTTTAACACTCGGCCTATCTCCGAAACTGTCACCGGCTCGACCAAATAGTTCACGGCGCCCCACTGCATTGCTTCATGGTAGGGGTCCATGTCAACGCCACGCGCCACGACCAAGACGGGCAAGCTGCGGTTGATCTCTGTCGCGCGCTTCAGCACGCCAATCCCTTCGAAGTTGGGAGTTCCCTGACTCACCATAACGAAGTCGAAGACTTCCTTCGCCAAGCAGAGGACACCCTCCCGAAAAGAGCTGCACGCCCGGACCCGATACCCACACACTTCGAGGATGTTGAAATAATATTGAAGATTTCCGGGGTCTTCCTCCACCAGGAGCGCTTTCGCTCGAGGAACACGGAGAGGTTGTGGGCCCTCTCTTTGGTTCGTGCCTCTCGGCCCCATAAATTATCTCCTCAGGGTCGGCGAACCATGCGACCTACGGTCTCGCGGTGGTGGCAATCGAAATTACGGGTCCCAATTTACCCACTCCATCGCTGCCCCTTGATTCGGAACCACCGCTACTCGTACTCCTCTGTTCCATGCGACATTCTCGAAGAACTTGTTGAGCCCCCCCTCCGGGGATACAATCGCGATTCTTAAGGGCAGAGGCCAAACTCTCGGACAGTATTCGCCCAGCGCGTGCAGGTGCATAAAGGGAATGGTCCCCGCAACCTCGGTGACATCAAGGATGACTCCCTTGCCGGCGCGTTTCCCATTCTCTATTTTTACCTTGTCGAAAAGGCCGTAGAGATTCGCCAGACTGTAATGGCCCATAGCCTTTATTGACAAGTGGGTGTCTGCCTCATGAATCTGCACTTCCAGACTCATAGTTCCCCTTCGGGTTGATCATCTGGCTCGGGGTTGGGCCCGCGCGCGAGTAAACCCTTGCCGGCGGCGGAGTGAAGAGCGGCGTCACGAAGAACCCGCGGAGTTTCCGAGCGTCGAGAGAACCAACTGGAGGATCTCCACCTCTTGCTCCAAGCTCGCTAGGGCTCCTCGGGCGGCCTGTAACTCTCCCTTGCCCGCCATGGTCGCGAGTTGCTGGGCGGACTCACAAGCCCTTCGCGCCGAGACGTATTGTGCCGCGGCTTTGGCAAGGCGCGCCGTCCTCTCCACGGCACGGAGGTCTCCCCGGGCCAGCCCCTGCCGAAGGTCCGCCAACAGGGTTGGCCATGCCGCATGAATGAGACCGACAACTTCGCTGAGAAACTCGCTGTCACCCCCGACGCTGCGCAGCGCCCGGGCGGCGTCAAAAACTTCGGCGTGTCGGACCGTTGTCTCCATCATTTTTTCCACCTCTCAAAGAAACTTGCTCACTCGTCCCGTGACCGCCTAAGGAAGTCCCGGACTCGCTCTGCCCACACAGCGCTTGGGTTGACGGCGAACGCTTCCGAAGGGGACCTCACCGGGCGGGCACGGGACTAGCCTCTGGGGACCCGCCCCGGTTCAAGCCGAAGCCGCCCCCATCAGGCTGCGCAACACTTCCGCAACCTTGTGGAATTCCGCAGACTTGTCGAAGAAAAAGCGAGCCCCGCTCTGAAGGCATTTCCGGCGATATGGCCGATCGCTGTAGTTGCTCAGCACGATCACGATCGGCTGGATTGCATCTTTCTTCAAACCCTCGAGCACGTCGATGCCCCTTCCACCCCGCATGTGGATATCAAGAATTACGACGTCGGGTTTCGCCTTACGGATTTGCCTCGCCGCGTCCGCAACGTTGTGCGCGTGACCGGCAATTTCCAATCCTCTTACTTCTGCCAGGCTGGACCTCAGGCGTTGAACCAGTACTTCCGACTCATCGACGATTAGCACTCTCATCACGCCGCGACTTCAACCTTGCAGCCCGCCGGGAGCGGGCGCTATCGGTGGAAATGGTTTTTTTGTGTAGGATTGATGAGAAGAGCGTTGTCGTGGTTTGTACTACACGACTGGCCACCTCCCTAAGGCACGGATTCCTCAGTGTGGTGTGTTGTCGTACACGACTAGCCAGGGTTTCTCACCACGCTTGGACGTGCATAGGGCGTGGGGGGAAGGGCGGGGGTTCACAGGCGGCGGAAAAAGGCGTTGGCGCCGTCATGCTGAGTCGCTGCATCGCCTCTCCCGCGAAGCGGGAAACCGTGAGTAGCCGCAGGTGAAACCTACGGATAGCCGTGCCCCCCGGCCTCCCAACCCCAACGGAGTTGACCCCAGGAGGGTTCGGCCCCTCCAGGGCCGGAACCATTTCGGGGCTTCCCTTTCCGTAGGTTTCACCTACGGCTACTCACGGTGGGCCCCTGCCGGGGCCCGTCCAAGAAGGGTTTTTCCGCAGCCTGTGAAGCCCCGCGCTTCCAGACCCGTAGTGAGAAATCCGGGCTAGTTATTCGCGGGGAGTGTTCGGAAAGAAGCAGGGTGCCCGAGGCAAACCATCGTGCAAGGAGAGGGGGCAGACTTCCCAGCGATTTAATCGACCAGTTGATTGCGCAGCGCATAGTTCATCAGCTCGGCCGTGGTCGTCATGCTCATCTTCTCCAACATGCGCGCGCGATACGTACTCACGGTCGTCACGCTCAAATGCAGCACCTGGGCGATCTGGGAGATGGTCTTTCCTGAGCCCAGCAACCGCAGGACTTCAAGTTCACGGTCCGACAGCCTGGCGTGGAGAGGTTGGTCGGCTCGCCGGCCCAGGTCCAAGGCAAGCACCTCCGCCAAGGCCGGGCTCACGTACCGCCCGCCCGCCAGCACCTTGCGGATCGCTTTAATCAATTCTTCCGGCGCGCTTTCTTTGTTCATATAGCCGGCGGCTCCCGCTTTCAGCACCCGCTTGGCGTACTGATCTTCCGGATGCATGCTCAAGACCAGCACCGGGAGCTTCGGCCGCAGCCGTTTAAGGTCCGCGAGGACATCCACTCCGCTCCGTCCCGGCATGGCGACGTCCAGAATCACCAGGTCCCAGCCGTGGCCCTGGACTTGGGCAAGGGTCTGCTGGGCATTCTCCGCCTCACCACAAACGGCGTCCTTAAACTCGCGCGTCAGGATCTCGATCAGCCCTCGGCGCAGGATAGCATGATCGTCAGCGATCAGGACTCTGATCATGGTTGTGTTCCCGTTACGTGCGACGGGCCTCCGGAATCCGGACCCTCACGATCGTACCTTGGCCAGGAGCGCCACTAATAATGATCTCGCCTCCCAGCAGCAAAGCCCGCTCACGCATTCCCAGGATTCCGAGGGATTCGCCGTTCGAGAGTTTATCCTCGGGGATCCCTTTGCCGTTGTCGTGAACTTCCAGTGTCAGGTCGCCGTCTTCCTTGGCCAGACGTACCTCCACCTGGCTGGCGTCCGCGTGCCGCGCCACATTGGTCAGCGTCTCCTGCAATATGCGGAAAATCGCGGTGGCCCGCTCCGGATCGACGGCGATATCCTCCCGCGGCAGGTCCAACCGACACCTCGTTCCGGTGCGAGCCTGGAAATCCTCCCCCGCCCATTCCAGGGTCGCCACCAAACCCAGGTCGTCCAGGATTCCCGGCCGCAGCTCGGTGGAGATTCGGCGCACGGCCCGAATCGCCTCATCCACCAGTTGCAGGATCGAGGCCGTCCTCTTCGCTGGCGGTTTCTCGCCTGCGGGCAACTCGCGAAGCAAAAAGCTCAAGTCAATCTTAATGGCGGTCAAAGCCTGGCCCAGTTGGTCATGAATCTCGCGCGCCAGTCTCTTCCGTTCCTCTTCCCGGACACTTTGCTGCTGCGCGGCGAGCGCCCGCAACTGTTCGAGAGAACGTTGCCGCTCCTCTTCCGCCCGCCGGCGCTCGGTGATGTCTTCCACCATTCCCTCGTACCACAATACATTTCCGGATTCTCCCCGCACCACACGCGCGCTCTCCCGCAAAAAGACCACCGACCCGTCCCGCCTTGTCCAAGCGGCTTCCAGCCCCTTGACCTCACCATCCCGCTCGATGTGTTCGCGGAAAGCCCGCCGAGGATAGTCCGGGCTGAACCCTTGTTCCTCAAGGTTACGAGCGGCCAGCTCTTCGAAGTTCTCGTACCCTAACATCCTGACCAGGGTGAGATTCGCCATCAGGATACGACCCTGGGGTGTCGTGCGATAGATGCCAACGGTCAGGTTTTCTACGAGACTTCGGAAGCGCTCTTCGCTCTCCCGCTGCTCCTCTTCCGCCCGCTTGCGCGCGGTGATGTTCTGGGCGTATAGATTGACGTAGTTCGCGGCCGGGACCGGACAGAGGTTTGCCAGGTAAGTTCGCCCGCCGTATGTTACCTCAGCCTGGCGACGGGCGCCGCTTCCCAGCGCGGCTATAGCCGGCT
>JBEKAD010000500.1:0-4681 GCA_050018435.1 Terriglobia bacterium | reverse complement strand
ATCGCAGCGCCCTGGAATGGGTGGTTGACCAATACCAGGTGACGGAAGACAAGCACAGCGGCATCCGCTCCGACCCCAACCGCCCCGACGACCCCGAATACATCGTGCGCCTCGTGGGCCAGGTCATTCGCGTGAGCCTTGGAACCGTGAAGCTTGTAAAATCCTTGCCCGCACTTTAATTACGGTCGAAAGGTGTGGGCCTGCCGGAACTGAGTCATGACATTAAGCATTGCGCTCCTTAATGCGCGGGAAGCGATTTTTGTGACGGACCGTCGTTTCGCGGATGAGGGTGGGCACGTCCTTGATGATGAGGGTTCTAAATTAGCAATCTTTTGTTGCCCCGATGCACGCATGGCTGTGACCTATACTGGCTTGGCCAGTTTCGGTAAGTTCTCGACTCACCGCTGGCTGTTGCAATCCCTGCTAGACGCAGCCAAACCGGACCTACACATTAGGCCAACAATGGATCGGCTCGGGCAGATCGCAACACGCGATATCGCAAAGCTCGGCCTTCCTAAGGTCTCTTGTCGACTTTCCATAACTCTATGTGGTTATCACTACTCGGAGCCCCCTCCACTCGGCTGCGTTTGCCGGATAACAAATTTCGAGAACGACGACGGCACTGCTGCGGCTGAGGCACGAGGTGAGTTCTCTGTTACCTGCGTGAGGCAGAGACGCCAAGCTGGGTATGATTTCCAGGGGATTTGGACCTCCGGGGTCAGAGGTGCGATCCCCCCGGGCGGCTTGCCCGCCCTTCAGGGTTTAATGGCGACAGGCAGACCTGCGCAAGCGCTCGTTTGGAAAGCTGTCGAAGTCATCAGGTCCGCGGCAAAATCGACGCTGTCCGGTGGACTCATTGGCCAACAATGCCTCAGTGTGATCATTCCATCTGACCCACGGCGCAAGGTGCTGTCTGGATATCACACAAGCAAGTTAAGCTATGAGATGTTCATGCCCAGCATGGTGAACGCCATGTCGCCGCAGACAATGAGCTACATAACGGACTTCCATTTCGAGGCCGTGTCCAAAACGACGCCTATGTTTGTCCCCAAGGTCGGCCCAAAGCAGCCCTGCCCTTGTGGCAGCCACAAGAAATACAAGAATTGCCATGGGCGGGTGGACAGACTGCACGCTAAGATTGAGCAGGCGTAGCGCGGACTTCTGCTGTATGAGGTCCGCGGCCTTTTCCGGAGAAGAACCGCCAACCACAAGAACGGGGGTCCGCGCTACTTGCATGCACTGCAAACCCGATTGACAATTTGTTTTCAGCGGCGGTCAGGCGTATGTTATCAGCCGGGCCGGAGATCGATAATGGAAATTCCGGCTCCTTGGCCGCCCGCCATGGTGATTCCGGCGGGTCGGCCTGAAGTTAGGCCTTGTGAGGAGGACTGCAAAATGAGTGGAAAAAAGAACTACTCTATGAAGTTAATCGGAATCTGCATTCTATTGGTCGTGGGGACCGCCACTGTTTTCGTCTATGCCCAGCAGGGGACGGTCATCTCCAGCTATGGCCCGACGAATCAGGATGTTTCCTTCAACCAAATCAAAGCCGCGCGCATGGCCGTGAAAGCCGCGCGCGCCAAAGAGCACATGGAAATGCTGAACTCCCGTTATTTGCTCGCCAAGAAAACCAGTGCCGAGGTTTTCATGTCGGGAGGGAAACCCATCCCCGTGGGACCGACAGCCAACCTCCGAGGAGTAACGTGGGAGCAGCTTAATCGGATGTCACCGGAACAAATCAAAGAGCAGGGGGGGTTCCCCTACAAGCCCTTACCGTTCGCTGACCACGCGGAGGGGGGCATGCTCTTCCCGGAAATGACCACCAAACCGCTGCCCCGGCTGGTTCGGTTTGACTTGGATTTCGACCTGCCCGAACATTTTATTCCCGACCCGGCCCCCGCAATTTACCTCACCACCCGGCCCGACCTTGGTGATGTGGCAAAAGGGCGGATCATCACCATCGATAACTATTATGAGATCTTCAACGGTATTTTGAACCCCAAGCAGCTTGAAGGTCTGCGCCTTCTCGTGACCCAGTTTCCGCAACAGCAATTCAACGCGACGGAAGACCGGCGGACGGACCGGCCCAGTCTGGGCGTGACCTGTTTCGACTGTCACGTCAACGGCCATACCAACGCGGCTAACCATCTGGTGGGAGACATTCGACCCCAGGAATTCAGGCATCGCATTCAAACGCCCTCCCTCCGGGGAGTGAATATCCAGCGGCTCTTCGGTTCTCAGCGTGCCCTTAAGACCGTGGAGGATTTCACCGAATTCGAACAGCGTGCTGCCTATTTCGACGGAGACATCGCCATGGCCGCCAAGAAAGGGGTTAACATTCTTGAAAGAGGTTCTCAGGTCCATGCCATGGCAGAATTCCTGGAGATTCTGGATTTCCCTCCGGCTCCCAAGCTTAACATTTACGGCGAGCTCGACCGCACCAAGGCTAGCCCAAGCGAACTAAGCGGGGAGGCGCTCTTTAACGGAAAGGCTCGGTGCGCTTTCTGCCACCCTGCCCCCTACTACACCGATAACAGCATGCACAACCTCAAGGCGGAGCGGTTTTACAAGCAGGAAATGGTGAATGGCATGATGATGGATGCCGATGGTCCCATTAAAACCTTCCCCCTGCGCGGCATCAAGGACTCCCCACCCTATCTGCACGACGGGCGGTGCTTCACCCTTGAGGATACGGTCGAATACTTCAACCTTGTTCAACAGCTCCACTTGATTGCCCAGGAAAAGGAGGACCTGGTAGCTTTCTTGCGCACTTTATAGGAATTATCTCTTTGAAGAAGAAACAGGAAGCGGGACATTGACGCACGGCTGTGCATGCGCAGGAACTTCCGGCGAAATGTCGCGCCAGATTGTGCGGTTGCAGGTGGTCACGCTGATCTGGATGGTGGTTGAGTGCGCCCTGGCTCTCTTCTCCGCATGGCGCGCACGGAGCCCCGTGCTTTTGGCCTTTGGCGCCGATAGTCTCATCGAACTCTTGTCGGCGCTCGTGGTGCTCCTGCAATTCGTCCCACGCCTCGCTGTGAGCACGGCTCGGGCCACGAGGCTCGCGGGCATTCTTCTCTTCCTGCTCGCTGCGGTCATCACCACGAGCTCGGCCCTCGCGCTGTGGCACCATGTGCGCCCCGATACAAGTTGGATCGGCATCGGTGTCACCATTGCCGCGCTCGCCGTCATGCCCCTGCTGAGTTCGGCGAAGCGAAAAGCCGGAAAAACGGCTCACAACGCGGCATTAACTGCCGACGCGGTGCAGTCAGCAACCTGTGCCTACCTTGCCGGCATAACCCTTGCCGGCTTATTCCTCAATGCGCTGCTTCATATCCGCTGGATCGACCCCGCCGCCGCGCTGGTTGCGGTTCCAGTCATCTGCCTGGAAGGGAAGAAAGCGTTGCAGGGCGAGGAGTGTTGTTAGCCGGCATGTCTCGCCAGGTCGAGATATTCTCATCGAGCAGGCGTAGCGCGGACCTCTGCTGTGTCAGGTCCGCGGCTTTTCGGGCCCGCCAGCGTTCGTGGGGTGAATTCACTGTTGCGCTCGCACAGCACTGCGTGCCGGAGGGCGCACGCGATTAAGTTTGGCGGGCCGGGCTCCCGACCTTGGGGGCGCTTCGCGAAGCGCCCCTACGAAAACCATGGCCCCGTAATCGGAAATGATGAAATTACTCAGAGCACTACTCGCCTTAGCGTCAATCCTGGAACAAACTCTGCGGTGATTCTAATAACCGACGAGCGGCTCACGCGGCTGGGATAAACCTCAAGATGACCGACCCCATCCTACCTCGTTGACCCGACTTCTGTTAAACTGTACGGTTCAGATAGATGAAATGGAGAGTTTATGGCAACGAGCACCGCCACGGCCAAGAATGGCACGATAGTGGTTTCTGCCCTGCGTGCCCGCGCGAATTTCGGGAAGCTTTTGAGTCGTGTCGATGATGAGCGCCGGTCGCTCGTCATCGAGAAGCGCGGAACACCCAAGGCCGTCCTGCTGAGCCTTCGTGATTATGTCAAGCTTGCCGCGCCGGAGCCCGAGGTCTTAAGAGTCCTCGGTGAGGAGTCAGAGCGGAACGGGACGAGCACGTTGACCTCGCGTCAGATTGACAAGATCATCAAGACGTCCCGGCGGCAGAAGTCAAGGCGGTAATGCTTCCCCTCCGTCTAGTCATTGACACGAATGTGCTGATTTCCGCTGCCCTCAAGCCGGCAGGATTGCAGCGCACTGTCCTCCTGCTGGCCATTACCAAACCGGCCCGCTTGTATATCTCCCGTCCCATCCTGGAGGAATATAGCGAGGTACTTGCCCGCCCGGAATTACAGATTCGCAAGGGCCTTCGGCAGCAGTTACTCCAACTCATCAAGAACCATAGTTACACCGTGGTTCCGACATGGCATCTTGAAGTCACACCCGATCCTGACGAGAATATGTTCCTGGAATGTGCCGATGTTGCCCGCGCAGACTATCTGGCGACCGGCAATCAGAAGCATTTTCCAAGATTCTGTAAGAAAACCAAAATCATAACGCCCCGAGAGTTAATAAGCCTTACTGCTCCGCATTTAACAAAGTAGGGGAGTAGGGGAGATGCCGCGCGTCCGGGAGTAGGGCGTCAGCAATGCGCGCGAAGGCCTCTGGCGCCGGTTCGGCGGCTTGAGGAAACAACATAAGAAGAGCAAT